>NZ_JBYNWC010000002.1:0-158804 GCF_057784655.1 Klebsiella sp. PK18
ATGACGAGCGAAAATAACAGCTTACCTCTCAATCTTCAGGAAGTGGACAAGACAACCGGTGAAGTTGTTAAGCTGGATGTCAACAGTACCAGTACTGTGCAGCCGGTAGCGCTCATGAGGCTCGGTCTCTTCGTTCCAACCCTGAAATCAACCTCCAGGAGTAAGGCGAACCGGAAAAACGTCACAGATGCCACTGAGGAGCTTGTACAACTGTCCATTGCTAAAAGCGAAGGGTACACCGACGTTAAGATCACCGGCTCGCGTCTTGATATGGACACGGATTTTAAAGTCTGGCTCGGCATCATTCGCTCGATGTCAGAGTATGGGGTAAAAAGTGACACCCTGGAACTGTCGTTCGTTGAATTCGTTAAGATGTGTGGATTTGACTCCCGGCGCTCAAACAAGAAAATGCGCGATCGCATCAGTAATTCTCTGTTTAAACTCGCCTCGGTTACTCTGAAATTCCAGAGCGAGACGAAAGGATGGACCACCCATCTGGTGCAGTCAGCCTATTATGACATCAACGAGGATATCGTGGAGATCAAGGCTGAACCCAAGCTCTTTGAGCTTTACCACATGGACAGGCGGGTACTGCTTCGGCTGAAAGCGATTGACGCCCTGCAGCGGAAGGAATCGGCCCAGGCACTGTATACCTACATCGAGAGCCTTCCCCAGAATCCCGCGCCTATCTCCATGAAACGTATGCGGGACAGGCTGAATCTCACCTCAAATGTCTATACGCAGAACCACACGGTCCGAAAGGCGATGGAGCAGCTACGGGATATCGGCTATCTGGATTACACCGAGTTTAAACGTGGCCGGGCGACTTACTTCAGTGTGCATTATCGCAATCCCAAACTCATCAGTGGGACGGTGAAGGTACCGCGCAGGGAGGAAGAGGAGCAGGCGCCGGAGCAGAATTATGACGAAGTCATTAAGGCACTGAAGGCTGCAGGCATCGATCCTCAGAAACTTGCTGAAGCGCTCTCGGCGATGAAGCCGGAAAATTGACTGCGATACGCATTACCATGACTGCCGTATGCATAAGCGATTAGTTATTGACTGTGATATGCATCACGCATACCACAGTCAATATTCGCTCTCTTTCCTGCATGTGAATAACGGACAATATTGACTGAAGTATGTTATTTCTGGCCAGAGTATGCTGATATTGACTGCGGTATGTAAGTTTGACGGGGATGTTACCCGGCCAGCTGAGTACTCTCCATATGACTGCATCCCACAGTCAATATTTGAGTACATCCCCGGTCCGCACTGAATGAAACTGCTCAGCAAAGCATTGATCCCCGTATTGCCGCTAAAACCAGTCCTCCGAAGTTCGCTAATCCTGTCGTACCCGCGGTCCGCCTGCAATCGTAAAGAGAAAGCCCATGGCTGTCAGAACCGCCCCGGGACGCAGTCACTGACGATATGTTCGTACTGAATAACGACCAGGCTTGCCGGGTTTGAAAGGCCCCTCAGGTATTTACACTGTAACCTGCTCGCTCAGGACTCCTGCTGATATCCGGATCACAGTAATTTTTATTGTCTGCGGTATGAAGATGTCAGTTGATCACCTGAAGACCGGGCCTGCTTAATGCGGATGATGTCATGGTGCGATATGAAGGTGAGGGGGGACTGGATGCGGTATTAGCCCAGACCCGAACAGAAATGATGTCCGGGTCATACCGGATAAGCGTCACGCTTATGCGTCCGGCACGTTGAGCCTCACCCGGGAGCGGAGCGAGTCCTTTCACGTAGCGGCAAAAGCTCCGGCCGCCTGCCCGACAATCTCAGCCGGCGGGTGGCAGGGAACGAAGGATCTCCGCAGCATCTCGACCGTCACCGGTAAAGGGAACGGCCAGGGTGGCTGCCATGTCCAGCGCAAATACCCGGGTATAGACTTCCATCGAGCGCGGATCCTTATGCCCGGCCAGCGCCTGGATGACCTTCCTGGGCTGCCGGTGATAAAGCATGTGCATGATATAGCTGTGCCGGAAAGTATGCGGCGTTACCGGAATCGAAAAATGCACGCCGTCAGCTTCAGCCCGCTTCACCGCCTGTTTCAGCCAGTTGCGCATTGTCTCATCCGTGACCGGCCATAACGGCTCACGCCGGCGGGGGCGGGTGGTGACCATCCAGCTTTCCATCTGACGCACAAAACTGGCATCCGTCAGCGGTACCAGACGCACTTCATCTTTTGGCGGCCGGCCACGACGTGCCCGCACTTTTTCCGACAGCACCCGAACAAAAGGGCGCAGACCATCCAGGTCGAAGGATTCCGGGGTGAGCGTCCGGGCTTCGCCGATACGGATCCCGGTATTCCACATGGTGGCGAACAGCATATGGTGACGCTGGTCCGGCATATACCATAGGAGGGCGCTCACTTCCGGCGCCAGGAGGTAAGCCGGCGTGGCCCCTGTTGAGGTGGCCATCCGCCGGAGTGCCACCGCGGTCGCAAAATCAACGCCCGGGGCGATCGGCAGCAGGGAGACGCGTTCTGGTGAATTCTGCAGGGGAATGATGCTGTTCATGAGTTATTTTTCACGTAGCGCACGACGGGTTTGGATGCCGTTATTCTGGCCTGAAACGGCAGATCCTGCCATGACAATAAATCGCAGCACGCGGATCCTTTTGTTTGCTTAACCCGCATTATTGCGGGAAAAACCAAATACGTAAAGGATCCTTTTTCTGCTCAGATCCTCCATGAAGCCAGTCATGACGCGGGCTGAGGGCCGTTTTACGGTTTTTGGGAGAATTGGAGTAATGCCAGGATGTACATGTTAGGCAGGAAACAGAAGAGAAGAGAGCGCTACGCGATTTCCGGCCTGGTACACCCCTGTAACCTTGCGGGATTTCGCGTAACGCTTTCATAAGTTTACAACAGAAGAGAAAAGATATTTGCTGAAAAATGAAGTCCGTAAGTTAAATAAAAAATCATGATCCGTCCGGCACTATGTACTTAGCTGTCGTTTAGGTCTTAGGTGTTTTTTAAATTACGATGGTATCCCTTGTAAGAGTAACCTGGCTTGTCCTGCACAACTTCAGGTGACAATTCAGTGCAATTTCAGGGATTAATCCTTTTGTCGTCTGCAGAATCTCTCTATAAACGGGCTGTTTGTTGGTTCGCCAGAAGGAAAAAAAAGAGTAAGTGTAAGCACACCCGTTTATCCGACATGTCGGTCATTGAGTGTCATTGCTCTTTTTCAAAAACGGCTAATGGATTATGGTGAAAGCAGGGTTTCACTAAATTTGAAGATCTGATTCAGATCTCATCACTATTACCTTCGGAGTCCAAGTAAATGTCTGTTCATAAAATTTCGTCTAGATTTTTCGCGAGCCTGAATGTGGAATGGCCATGTCCGGCATGTGCCCAGAAAACACTGATTATTGATAAAGAGACTTTCCACGCTAAGTCACTGCTGGAAAGTCGACAAATTCAGAATGAGGATTGGTTTGAACCTTATATGGATGAGACGGTATTCAGCTGCATGGCGCACTGTTCCCGGGCAAACTGCGATGAAGTGGTTGTCTGTATTGGTAAGGGAGGCTGGGAGGAGGATTGGGACGATGAAATGCGAAATCGTGATTATGTTCCCTGGTATGAACCAATGAGCTTTGTTCCGACGTTGCATCCATTTGCACTCCCCGAAAAATGTCCCGATGAGATTACCGCTCCTCTAACGGCGTCTTTTTCCGCCTATCTCAGCCAGCCAGGATCTGCGGCCAATTTGATCAGAATAGCTGTTGAGAGAATGCTGACGGCGATTGATATTCCTGAACATAACGATAGACAGAAACGCATTAACCTTCATCAACGTATTGAACTTCTTGACGGGCAATATACCCCCTATAAGAACACGCTGATGGCCATTAAATTCCTGGGTAACGCCGGCAGTCATACCTATGATGAAGTGACCACCGGCGATATCGAAGCGGCATTCGAGATAATGGAGTATGTCGTGAATGACCTCTTTTCCGGGCGTAAGGAGTCGATTGACGTTCTCACCAGACGACTACATCGCAAGTTCGGAAATCAGTAAGGAAGCCGACATTACTGACCTGCCACTAGGTTGCGGTAGCAGTACACTGGAAGTCAGGATAGTTCAGAAGCTGTAGAACTATCCTGACTAATGAAACTGAAGGAATGTTTTTTAACCGGACAACATACTTATCTGCAATATAGTCATCAGTACAATATTAGTTCGGCATACTTATATACATATATGTTATGCAATAAGTACAACAAATAAACTCAACATAACGAATGTCTAACTATCAGGCATTACTTAAATAAGAGAAAATTTTCCAGATTTTTTTTATGTACTATTTCTGCACATGCGTCAACCCTTCGATGAAATATATTTTGACTTCCATCAGGCCTTCTGGCATCATAATAGAAAATGATGCACACCCCACTCAACAGTGATTCTGTTGTCTTCTTATTTCGCCTGATGGTGAATATCAGGCCGCAGCCGGGTGCATTACGTGCCGGTTCCGGCATATTGCGATATCTGCACTTCAGTTAAATATTATCAGCACCACTGATCTGGTTTACTCCATTACTCTGGTTTTCGCCGGAAATGGTAACAGAAGCACAGGCCTGACCCATTGTGCCAAGCAACGCAGCTGCGAGGGGAGATTCTCATCGTAAGAGATAGCGGGAGGTTGTACTTAGCACGAGATAATCGTTGACGCAACAGAGAAAGCGGCAAAATAGAAAGATAATAACTGAAAATACATGTTGACTATTGACAAAAATGCTTATTTCAGGGTAGGATAACCTTATTCTGAACATGACAGAGAATACTGTCATGTGGCCGACAGAGGCCAGGGCAACCCCCAGATGAAAAAATACTATCCGGTTCCCTGTTCTGTTGGCTAAGCTTAGCTAAGCCAAGACAGCAGGCACCGGTGCGCACGGGCCTGCTTTTTTTGTGCCCGAAGCAAATGACGCAATTCTTTATTCCGCTACTGCGGAGATGGATTCGTATACCCAAAAAACAGCTTTCGGGCTTCGCGAATAAGGAAATGAAATGAACTGACAACTAATGAAGAAGTATCACGTGGCTATTACTGCCAACCATTTTTTAACAATCTGAAAGGTTTCTAAATGAAAACTTTGAATGCTGTAACTCGGGGAAATAACTCAATAACTAACCAAGGAGACTGCTATGTCTACAAAAAATTATTTTCAAGCTCTAATCATCTCTGGTCCGGACGTCACGCATTATGGAAATCAAGACCCCCCCCGTAAGAAACGCCGTGGATTATTTGGCCTCAATAAACAAGAAATCTGTATCGGATCGCTTGTTGGTCTGGTGGAGCAATCTATCCATCAGGAACTCGTAACCTGGGCTATTGGGGTACTTCAGGCTATTGGATTTGGCGCTGGGCTTGCAACCTGGTCAGCTGGTGCATTTTGCATTGCGCTTGCCTGTATGATTACAAGTTGGTGCGGGTCTTCAATCCTGAGTAAAAAAAGTATCTCCGTGGGCGTGCTTGCGGGTCTGGTAGAGCAAACCATACATGCCGTTTTATTCGCTAAAGTGACTGCAGTGTTGTGGGCTATTGGGTTTGCGGCGGGGCCAACTGCCTGGCTTGCAGGTCTCTTCTGCATTGCTTTGCCATGTCTGGTATCCGCCGCAATCTGTAAGCTAAAGTAGTCCTATTCATGCAGGGTACTTGCGATACCCTGCAGCTATAATAGAGGTTGATTGTATAAAGATCAACCCCTGATATTATAAAGTTAATACTAATGTATTACGTAAGTAATACATTAGATATTTTCCTTAATTGCTTTTAGCACCTTCTCTGGCCCGGCTGACTGTGCAAGGTAGAGCCCTGCGCGCAACAACGTCGATACTGCGATATTTTTATGTGTCAGCGCCTGGATCTGTTCGACCAGCTCCTGTGCAAGCACCTTTTCGGCGGGGGTCGTACGTATTGTTTTGGGCGTTTCACCTGTAGTATTTTTCTTTTTAGCCGCAATATTAGTCAGGCTGCTTGCTTTTGAAGCCCGCTCCGGCTTTTCCATTTTTGGTCGGACAAGTTCTCTGGACATTATGGTGCCTCACTACTGATAATTTCTTCAAGTTCACGTGCAAGTTTGCCATAGTCAACTAAAGCCATTGCGCTTTTCTGATAGTAATAGAGTGGGAGACAAGCCACCTGCGACTGCACTATTGCCTGATCGGTACGAATCCGGCTCTTCAACAGGCGCCACCAGTAGAGCGTTCGTGTTGATACGCCAAAAGCATCAGCTGCGGCACGGATACCATGCTTATACCAGAAAAGTTCAGGGCCTTCATTCTTAACTTCGCAATCTCGGGCATAAGGGAGTGTTTCATCGCATAAGCAGTTGCTCGGTAATACCCAAAAAAGCCTACTCCGACATGTTGCATCAACATCAGGTAACCCCCTTATTAGCCCTGAGGTATTTGCAATATCTGTGTGAACTTACACACCTGCTCATCCACTCTGTTTTGAATACCTTGCCAGATAGGTTTCGTGGGTGATAAGCCGAAACCTTTGTATGCGATCTGGCACTGCGTAAGCCGTAACAAGGAGACCCCCCGGCTGGTCTCGGCTGTGACGTATGCCGAGATGCGCTTCAGCGTCACGGGCCCGAAGGTCTCGCCGCGCCATATTCAGCTGGTCGACGCGTTCAGCGCGCGCCTTAATGCCATCCAGCCCTGGAACCGCGTCGCAGTGGACGCCACGATGAGCACCAGGGTGTCGCTGTGCCTCGCCGCGAGCCGCCACTTTCTTTCCGCATAGCCAGACATGCAACGCTGACGCAAAGCGTTAGCCGCTCATCCACTGAACCGTAAGCTGCTTATTAATTGCAGATACGTCATCCGGCATAGCCAGAAAGTAAAAATGAGGTGTTCTAGACCGCTTCAGTACCTGATAGCGATGGGTCCCGCCGCCGAAATGAAATCCACCATATTCTTGCACAGATAGCAAGACAGGAGAAACAGGCCATCCTTTTGCGATATGAAGTATGGCCTTTTCGAATTACTGGATGCGCTCGATGGCGTCCCGAATGATGATATTGGTAAGCATCTTTTCTGGCTTTCCGAGAAACAGGGGAGAACGCCGTTCAGCGTTGCCTCCAAAATCGCGTCACAAAGACATCTGACAAATGGCTGGAAAGAGCAGTTCAGGGAGGTTTCGGATAAAATTCGTTTGTCCGATCTGAGTATCAGTGAATATCAGAAACAGAACGGCACGGACCTGAACGCTTGAATGCCATTTTCGTTTGTAGCTTTACCAGATGCGCCGTTAAGCCCCGTCCTTCAGGGTGGGGAGAATGTCAACTTGTATTGAGCGGTACGGGAAGACCGGGGATCATTTAACTAATCGGCTATGTTGCTCCAGCTCGTACTCGATAAATGCACTAATCATGCTGCGATACACTTTTTCAATGATGACTTCCGGAAGGCCTTCATTCGATGCCCTTTCACGAACCCGGTCGATGACCTGTTGTACTCTGTCAGGTGCACGCACGGATGCCTGATCTGTTTTAAACGCCGCTGCAGCTTTAACGCATTGAGCACGCAGAGCTATGAGTTTGACCAGCTCACTGTCTATCTGATCGATATGATTTCTGACATCAGTAATAGAGGTATATTCCACGAAAAACGATCCTATCAACTAGTACAATAGACTGGCATGTTATAATAAACACAACGGAAAGCAAAACAGATTCCCCCGTCCCCGTGGATGAGGATAATCGCACAGGAAAGCCCCTTTTACAGGGAGCCTGATAAAAGTGGACTTTTGCGCAGGCTCAGGGCTCCGGTTTGAGCAGCAGCTGGCCTACTGATGGAAATCCCGCCTGCGCCAGGGTTCGCGATACGCGCGACGGGACCGTTTGATTACGTTCCAGCCATATAATCCGGAAACGCTGCTCTTCTCCATCTTTCCATCGAGGGGGATGGGATACGCCAAACGGGCATTTGAGTCGCGCCAGCGCATCTTTAAATTCACCATAAACCACGTTATCCGATATCAGGAACAGGTCCCATTTCGACGTCAGCAGCCTCACACTTTGCGGATTAATCCAGTAGGAGGTTAGTCGTCCTGTCAGAGGAACCCGCTGACCCAGCTGGCTAGCCTGGAACCGGGCAGCAGCAAAATGATGTGAACCACCCAGGTTGTTCCAGTATATCCGTGCCGGCATCCAGGAAAATTTGCTGAATTCCATCTCATTCAACCGTAGTTGGGAATGTGACAGATTGTTGTCCAGATGATCACTACTCACTGGTATGGCTAGTTCCCGGCAGAACTGCAGTGCAAAATCCTCCAGGCCGTGGCACTGCCTGTCACCATTCTTTGAACTGCTCATCCCACCGATTTCAGAAATATCACAGAGATAATTTTCTGTAATCTCGCAGCTGACCAGCCCGGCCAGTTGCGGGATGTGGAGTTTTAGGTAGTCATAATCACCATAATGGCCAGGTCGAAGATAGCGAATACAATTTTTTTCATAATTGAGCCAAGTGTGCCAGCACACAACAGATCGTAGCCAGATGGTATCCTCAATTAGCGGCAGCTTTACCGGCAAGGCCCCATTGTTTAGTCGACGGCGCAATGTCGAAGGATATCCCAGAGAATCGAGCAATTCATCCTGGCAGGCCTGGAGGATTTTACGCCACAGAGGTGTGGAGCTGCTTATTCCATTATCAATCATATCAATGTTCTCAATTCTGTTCAGTTGCCATTGACCAACAGTCGTTGCTGGCCACCACAACCAGACTACCTCACAATTTTTGAGGCCGAAGAAGCTATGGAGGCTAAAACTGACTTTTAGAGAAATTTATTTTTCGCTTTAAAGATTTTCTCTCATCCTATTGATATTTAACATGAATCGCATTGTCGGCACTTTGGTGTGTATATCATTTGCTATACGTTCGTGTTGTGTTATTCTTGTATATCAATTGCTATACAAGAGAGGTGTGTATGAAATCAGATGTTCAACTCAACTTAAGAGCTAAAGAGTCTCAGAGGGCACTCATCGATGCCGCTGCAGAAATCCTCCATAAATCGCGAACCGACTTCATTCTTGAGATGGCCTGCAAGGCTGCGGAGAACGTGATCCTTGATCGTCGTGTTTTCAATTTTAACGACGAACAGTATGCAGAGTTCATCGATATGCTCGATGCACCAGTCGAGGATGAGCTCGCCATTAATAAACTACTGGCAAGGAAACCTCAGTGGGATGTATAACTGCGCCCGAGCCGTTATCCAGCGCCCATCAACTGGCAGAGTTCGTCAGTGGGGAAACGGTACTTGATGAATGGTTAAAACAGAGAAGTTTAAAAAATCAAGCGCTTGGCGCTGCACGAACGTTCGTTGTTTGCAAGACGGGTACGAAGCAAGTAGCTGGTTTTTACTCTCTGGCCACCGGTAGCGTTAACCATACGGAAGCGACAGGTAGTCTTCGGCGTAACATGCCAGATCCTATACCGGTGATTATACTCGCTCGCCTGGCGGTAGATGTTTCATTCCACGGAAAAGGGGTTGGCGCCGATTTACTTCACGATGCGGTTCTACGCTGTTATCGCGTAGCTGAGAATATTGGCGTTCGTGCGATAATGGTTCACGCGCTTACTGAAGAAGCCAAAGGTTTCTATGCTCACCATGGATTTAAGGCATCGCAAACTCATGAGCGGACTCTGTTTCTTAAGCTTCCATGACCAGTTACTGGAGTGGGAAAGTAGCTGAAACTCACGTAAAGCATTGATATTTATGATTCTTATGTCAATATTTAACATAATCTTTGTTATGCGCACTTTGATTGTAGGGGCTCAATGATAATGTCTATTTGTGGCTCATTAAGGAATGTCCAGGCTATAGTTCTCAGACCTGTATGCCTAGTCAACAACTCGCTTTTCCTGATGAGGAGTTTTCTGTGGCTATACATGACACCGGGATGTTCACCGTGAAAGAAATCAACCGCCTCAAAATCCTTCAGGATGTCATCGACCGCAACCTGCGTCCTGGTCAGGCAGCCGAAATGCTCGGTATCACGCCGCGCCATTGCAGCCGTCTGCTGAAACGTTATCGTCAGTCCGGGCCACTGGGCATGAATAACCAGAGTCGTGGTCGCACCGGAAATCGCCTGCTTCCCGCATCATTGACTGATCAGGCCCTGAATATCATCCGTGAACGCTATGCCGATTTTGGCCCCACACTGGCGCGGGAAAAGCTCGCTGAAAATCACGGTATTGTTCTTGGTAAGGAAACGCTCAGACGGCTTATGATAAAAACCGGGCTCTGGGTTCCCCGCAAGCAACGTGCGCCAAAAATTCAGCAGCCACGCTATCGCCGGGCTTGCTGCGGCGAACTGATCCAGATTGATGGTTGCGACCATCACTGGTTCGAGAACCGTGCTCCTGCCTGTACTGCCCTGGTCTACGTTGATGATGCGACGAGCCGCCTGATGCAACTCCGTTTCGTGAAATCGGAATCGACTTTCACCTATTTTGAAGCCACGCGGGGCTATCTGGAGAAGCATGGCAAACCCCTGGCGCTGTACAGCGATAAAGCCAGCGTCTTCAGAATCAACAATAAAAACGCTACCGGTGGCGATGGTTATACCCAGTTTGGCCGTGCGATGCACGAACTGAACATCCAGACTATCTGCGCCAATACCAGCTCAGCCAAAGGCCGTGTGGAACGGGCCCATCTGACGCTTCAGGATCGCCTGGTAAAGGAGCTCCGGCTCAGGGGCATTTCCTCAGTGGATGCAGCCAATGATTTTGCTGATGAGTTTATGACCGATTACAACCGGCGCTTTGGCAAAGCACCCCGGCATGACTTTGATGTTCACCGGCCACTTGAAACTGATGATGATCTGACCGCATTTTTCACATGGCGGGAACCGCGCCGTGTTTCAAAATCCCTGACGGTGCAGTATGACAAAGTGCTCTATCTGATTGAAGACAATGAGTTAAGCCGAAGGGCTATTGGCAAGTACATTGAGGTCTGGTATTACCCGGATGGCCGGAAAGAGCTCCGGCTAAACGGGGTTGTCCTTCCCTACTCCACCTATGATCGCCTTCAGGAAATCGACCAGTGGGCTATCGTGGACAACAAGCGCCTCGGGCGTACACTTGAATTTATCAAACTGATACAGGACAAACGCGACAATAACCGTTCACAGGCTCTCCCTGCCGGAGATGGCCCCTCGCGCCGAAGCAGGAAACCCACAGAGAAGAAATCCCAGCGATCTCTGGACGAAGACGATATGCTCAATGCGCTGAAAACATTACAATCACGTTCTGACGAGATTTTCGGTACAAGGAAATGACATGGAGATGATGGCAGACATAATCCCATCTTCATAGAGCTGCAATGCAAGAGAGTTTAAGGTCCGCTTTGAGCGAGAAGCGGACCTTCAAATCCGCACAGTTTCAATTGATTAACCTTGGTTGTCAGTTACGCCATCGTTAACATGAAGCCGATCGAAAATTCTTTATCGCATTTTTTACAAATACGCAGTGGCAAGAAAGATAGATTCTGGCTCATGACAAGTTGAGTGGTTCATTTGTATAAAGAGACTTCGCCTTCAGGACGCGTTTTGAACCTGCGATGCATCCACAGGTATTGCTCAGGGGCACGGAGAATTTCACGCTCGATGATCTTGTTCATATAAGCCGCTGCGGCGACCTTGTCCTCCCCTGGATAGCCTGACAGCGGATTGCTGATATACATGTGATAACCTTTTTTATCGCTACGTCGAATCATGCTAAGTGTGAGCAAGTCTGCACCAGCGAGTTTTGACAGAGCATACGTTCCGTTCGTCGTGGCTGCTTTTTTTACCGAGAAAAAAGGTGCAAAAACGCTTCCCTTAGACCCATAATCCTGGTCTGGTGCAAACCACACGGCTTCACCAGCTTTTAGCGCATGAACAAAACCGGATAAATTACGTCGATTAATCATCGCCTTATTTGAACGCATACGCCCTTTTGTCTGTACCCATTCCATTAATGGATTATTGTGTGGACGATACGTTGCCATCATAGGATGGCATAACCCCATTACTCTTCCACACAATTCAAGGGACATAAAATGTATCCCGACAACCATTACCCCTCTGGTCGCACCGGTCAGGTTTTCAAGCCCTTCGACATCAAACCATTTTTTGACTCTCGCATCGCTCCAGAACCAGGCCATTCCTGTTTCCATCAGTCCCAGCCCGAGAGAAACAAAGTTTTTATTGACCATCTGGCTCCGGGCAAACGGTGTCATCTCGGGAAAGCACAGTTCGATATTTCTACTCGCAATCCCTTCCCGGCGTTTCAGGAAGGGTCTGGATATTTTTCCAAGACCAGAGCCCAGAATATGTAAAACCGGGTAAGGAAGCTGAACGAGAAGCCACAGCAGACCCAAACCAGTCCAGGTAAGCCAGTAGCGGGGATGGAGTAAATTATGAGTAAAAGTCTGTGCCATAAATTTCCTTAATGCTAATGAAGGTTATAACGCAAAAGGAAAACAATGAAGCAATTCGTCTTGAGCGATACATTTTTTGTTTTAGACAATTTAAAGCCATCTAAATTCAGAAAAATAACTTTGCAATGACTAGTAAAGAATTTAAAGAGTCAGGAATGAATTGTAAGCCAGCAAAGTTATTCTGTTATAAATCCATGTTTTATCATTGATACTCAAGAAATTGTCTTCTTGATTCATCATCATCAAGGTACTCAAAAGAAAGAAGCCGAATTTTGGTAAATTTATAAAACCACTCACAATCGTTTCGTTGAATAATTTCGCCTGGTTTGAAACATATCCCGGATGCCACCCGTATAATCGCATATTTACCATTACTAAACCTGACCCGGTGAATACAGAAAAGTTGACCGGCCTGCCCGTGACAGCTGTTTGACAGGATATGTCCTTCAATAAAAACAGTTTTTTTAGATTTCATTATCATACCCTCGACAACTGCAGTACAGGAGAAATGTTGTCATTTCCCGACATCACTGACGTTAAGTGGCAGAAGCTGATCAGCCGCCGATACACCAGCATTCTGAAGGTCTGAACAACAGTCCGCAGGCAGGGCACTCAAGAACCGCATCTTTTCTTAGTTTACCTGCTTTCTGATCGGCTCTGTGTGCGCATGCCGGGCAGGCAACATGAACCGGTCTTTCTTTAAAATACCTGAGCCCATTTGTATAAGACATAAATAATTCTCTGAGGAATACAGTAATTATTATACGCTTTAATATAAAAATAACTGGCATAAGTTATGTTAAGTTGTGTCTGAATCAGTATATCAGATATTGAAAATTGAACGTCTGATTTATGATACACTACCCTTCCGTGAGAAATTTAAGATGAAATCAGAAGACACCCTTGACTGGTATCCGGCACAACTACCGCCTGTGAAAATTATTCTTGGCGAAGCCGTGCTGGCTGTGGGTAAACAGGGCCGACCGATTAATACCCGCACCTTGCTGGAATACCTTCAGGTCATGCAGGACAAACAAAAAAGGCGGGATGACAAAATCGCCATGCAGACTGCGATTGATGTTCTCAGGGATAATCAGCGCATTAACGGCAGACGTTAATGCACCTCCGGGCTCAGTGTCAGTTCTGAATGATCTCAACCGTATGGTTTTGTCCATCATCCTTCAGCGGTATTCTGTCATCAGGGAGGAGAACACCATCCAGTGTCACGCAATATTCTGCATCGCCGCGTGAAACACTAATCTGATAATGGCTTTCACCATATTGATATGCCATAGAAAAAGACGACCACTCATCCGGTAACTGGGCATGAACACTAAACTCAGTGCCGGAACGTTTTATCCCCAGTAATTCCTCGGTAAGTAAACGCCAGGCCCAGCCTGCGGAACCGGTATACCAGCTCCACCCTGCACGTCCGGTATGGGGAGCGACGCTGTAGACATCAGCACTCATGACATAAGGCTCAGCTTTATAAATCCCGACAGAGTCCGCATTCAGGGTATGATTTATAGGGTTGAGCATTGACCAGAGTTGCCAGGCTCGTCCGGCATTCCCCATTCTGGCAAAGGCCATCACTGCCCAGATGGCGCCATGCGTATACTGCCCTCCGTTTTCCCGCACGCCTGGCAGGTACCCCTGTATGTAGCCCGGATTTGGACCGTGTCCGTCGAAAGGAGGCGTTAACAGTTTGATCAGCCCTCCTTCGTTATCCACAAGGTGCTTATCCAGCGCCTGCATGGTCTTTGCGCACCGTCCCGGGCTCGCGGCGCCGGACAATACAGACCAGCTCTGCGCAATCGCATCAATCCGGCAGTCCTGTGAGGTTTTCGATCCCAGGGGAGTACCATCGTCAAAATACCCGCGCCGGTACCATTCCCCATCCCAGGCGTGGGCTTCGAGATTACTTTGCAGGCGCAGAGCCTGTGAACGGCACATCGCGGCGACGCTTTCATCCAGCCTGCGCTCCGCCAGCGCTGCAAACCGCTGCAAAATGTCGTACAGGAAGAAGCCCAGCCAGACGCTTTCACCTTTGCCTTCGATACCCACCCGGTTCATCCCGTCATTCCAGTCACCAGCACCCATCAGCGGCAGGCCATGCTCCCCGAAGCGAAGTCCATAGTGAATAGCTTTGACGCAGTGTAACCAGAGTGTCTCTTCGGTGCCGCTGATGACCGGCGTGTCATAGACAGACTCTTCACCAGGCTGAAGCGAGCGTCCCTCCAGATAAGGAATGCGTATTTCCAGTGCATCCATATCCCCCGTCGTTTCAACATAGTGGCAAACAGCAAGCGGCAGCCAAAGATAGTCATCGGAACAGCGGGTACGCACACCGTTGCCGTGGGGCGGGTGCCACCAGTGCTGCACATCCCCCTCGATAAACTGCCGTGATGCGCAGAGTATTATCTGTTCACGCATCCGGTCCGGAGCAGCGTGGCTCAGAGCCAGCGTATCCTGCAGCTGATCGCGAAAACCAAATGCACCGCCAGACTGATAGTAGCCACTCCGGGCCATAAGACGGCAGGCGACCGTCTGATACAACAGCCAGCCATTAACCAGTAAATTTACGGACGTGTCGGGGGTGTTAACTACGATTTTATCGAGAACATTGTGCCAGTGATTATGAATCCGGTTCAGCTCCTGGCGGACCGTATCCTCGTTCATGTAGCGGGCCAGCATCTCCTGAGCACAAACATCATTCTCCTCTGCGCCGAGGATAAAAATAAACGTCCTCTGGTCCCCGTCAATTAATGTAACCGCCGATTGCACCGCTCCGCAGGGATCCAGACCGGCCCCCGTCTTACCAGAAAGCTTTTGCAGTTTCATGGCCGAAGGGGCGTGAAGGGAACCATTACGGCCAATAAACTCCCGGCGGTCCCCTGTCAGAGAACAGTCATTACCGCTGACGGCAAAAAATGCAGTTCGGCCGCCACCATTATCACCATAAAAGTTATTCGCAAGCACCCCGCAGCCGCCGGGCGTTCTGGCCACATGTGTCACAATGTGAGGGGCTGAGCGCGTTCGTGTTTCTCCGAGCGTCCACTCTACATAGCCTGTGACGGAAAGTTGACGTGTCCGTCCCGAAGAGTTGCTGAGCGTCAGGAGCACCAGTTTAACCGGATCTTCTTCAGCAACCAGGACCGTCAACTCGCTGTCTATACCACTCTCACGATGGGCAAAAACGCTGTAGCCAAAACCATGGCGGGTCAGGTAATCACCGTGTCCGCGAACAGGTAAAGCCGTCGGCGACCAGCACTCCCCGCTCTCTTCATCGCGCAGGTAAAATGCCTCGCCGCTGCGATCGCTCACCGGATCGTTCTCCCACGGCGTCAACCGGTATTCATGGGCATTCTCATACCAGGTATAGGCCTGCCCTGCCTCTGAGATCACACATCCAAAACGAGAATTTGCCAGTATGTTCGACCAGGGAGCCGGTGTAAGCGTATTTTCCCGAAGGACGATCTGGTACTCCCGCCCATCCTGAGAAAATCCACCGTACCCATTGAAATGGCATAACTGACTGGTATCAGGGCTCCAGTCCGTATGTTGATTACGCTCGCGCACAGCACGCGGAATGAATGCCCTTGCCGGCGATTTCAGGGTATGAATACGCTGGTTAAGCTGCTCATTAATCCCCCCTGCGCGGTCATCAAGATAAAGACAGGCCACGCTCATCAAAAGCAACTTATCCTCAGCGGAGAGATGCTCACCGTTCCGGACAAAAAGCCCGCCCTTTTTATCCAGCAGACTGGCTTCAGACCCGGCATAAATTAACTCCATAATCTGATTTTGTAATCCCTGCTGGTAGCCGCCGGGGCTGTTATTCAGGATGACCAAATCAACATCCAGCCCTTTCTGTCTCCAGTAACGGTGTGCCTGAATCAGTGTGGTCACTGAGGTGATACTTTCCTCGCTGGTTATACTCAGCAGCACTATCGGCAGATCCCCTGAAATTGCCCAGCCCCACAGTCCGGACTGGCCACGCCGATTGCGGCCGATCGCCTGGCCTTCGGCGCGCAGCTCCTGGACAGGGTAAAGCACAGCGCTGGCGAGACTATTGAACAACGTGGCATCATCTTCACTGGCGTTCATCTGGCGCAATACCACCAGACTGTGAGACCAGGCCAGTTCAAAGACGCGATCGGCGATAGGGTAATCGCGATATTTCTCCAGCAACGCCAGGCTCTGCTGACGGGTCTCGCTGATGCCATAAATGATATCAATCGTAACCGGCTGCCCCGGCTGCAGAATGATGGCGTTGCGAATTGCCAGTATCGGATCCAGCACCGAGCCCGACGTGTTGCCTAGCATCCCTCCCGTCTCTATTGCCTGTGCATTCGCAGGGTTTCTGCCACGTCCAATAAACCTTGCCCTGTCCGTTTCAAACGACACGTTATGTCGGTTATCGCCGTGCACCACCATCATGTGAAACAGGCAAGAGCCCGGTTCATCCGGTGAGCGCGGGCGCCGGTGGCAAAGAATAGCGTCACGCTCAGGAGCCAGCTCAGTCTGAATAAACAAATTGCTGAATGCCGGGTGTGCCAGATCGCTGGCATCAGGTGCCAGTACCACTTCAGCATAGGTTGTCAGCTCCAGAGAGCGAGGCTTGCGACCACGATGAATCAGTGTGAGCCGTCGCAATTCAACATCATCCTCCGGAGAGATCACCACCTGAGTTTTGACGCTGAGTCCCCCTAAGCTGCGTCTGAATTCTGCCCCCGCATCGGTGAACAACACTTCCTCGTCTTGTCCGCTGGTGTAGCCTGTTGGTTGCCAGGTATTGCTCCACACAACTCCCGTCTGGGTATCGCGGATGTAGCAGAATGCTCCCCAGTTATCACGGGTGGTATCACTGCGCCAGCGCGTTAGTGCAATATCATTCCAGCGACTGTAACCACCGCCGCCCGCGGTCAACATCAGATGATAATGGCCGTTGGACAGCAGTTGAATATCCGGGGAGGGGGTATCCACGCTATAGAAAATACGGGGTTCATAGCGAACGGGTTTGACCCTGCCCTCATGAGATTCAAAATGACGGCGCGGACTGTACAGATCGACCGCATCCGGCACACGCTCCTGTAACAGCAGACTCGCTGACCGGAATACCGTGCTGGACATAAAGCGTTCAGTCATGGGGGCGTCAAGCAGCACATGAGCCAGCGCCTGAAATGCCATACCCTGGTGATGCGCCATCCAGGACTGTACCACCGCATAGAGCTGACCGGTTGCAAGACGTGAGGGGGTATAGTCCAGCGCTTCATAAAAACCGTATTCTCCGCGTGCACCATTTTTTTGCAGCCTGAACAGGTTCTCACAGGCTCTCTGTGGGGAAACCATCAGCGCCAGCAGCGTGGCGTAAGGAGCAACAACCATGTCATCGGCAAGTCCCCTGCGCAGACCGAGCCCCGGTACGCCAAATGCCTGATACTGATAATTATGCTGAACATCAAAAGCATGATAGCCAGACTCTGAAACACCCCATGGTACCCCGCGTTCTTTCCCCCAGTGAATCTGGCGCATAACCGCCGACTGACTCATTTCATCGAGCAGGCTGCCGGGCCAGGTGGGCATCACCAGATTCGGCATCAGATATTCAAACATGGATCCGCTCCATGACATCAGGGCAGTTTCATTATCAATCGTGGTAAACAATCGACCCAGCGCGTACCAGCTTTTAAGAGGCAGCTGATTAGTCGCAATGGCAAGAAAACTGGTCAGGCGGATTTCAGACGGCAGGAGATCGTAGTGGCTCTTGTCAGGCATATTGGTGTCACAGTTATAACCGACGCTGAGCAGACTGGTTGCTTCACTGTACAGAAAGGCGAAATCCATCCGGGCATGCTCATCCAGCCGCTGTTCCAGCTCGGTGATAATATTGAGTCGCATTCGGGCCTGCTCCGCCACTGACGCCGGAGGCGTTCCTGTACCGGTTAATGTCGGACGGGCAAGCTCACTCAGCGTCGGCAGCGTCTGTTCATTCCAGGATGCAGGCAACCAGCCAAGCAACAGAGACCACTCATGGCAAAGCTGAACCAGTTGATGCTCCAGATGTCCAGCCCAGCGCATCTGAAGAGGAGATCCCTGATGACATGCGCTGGTCAGATGGTTGCACTGGGTGCGCATGCTTTTCAGTTCGCTGAAAAGCGCCTGCGGAGAGAGCGACACCGCGTTCAGGCAATGCTTGCGCAGCAGTCTCAGGCTGTCAGGTGGGTTCTTACCCCACTGTTTTTCCAGAATATCCAGCGTATCGTTCAGTCCTGCCAGTATCTGTTGGTTGCTTAAAACAGGCTGATGACGCATGGCGGACAGGCCTGCACGCAGGGTCAATAAATGCCCGGCCATGTTGCCGCTGTCGACGCTGGAGATATAGCGTGGACTGAGGGGGACCAGCGTACGGGTGTCATACCAGTTGTAGAGATGGCCCCGGTAGTGCTCCATTTTATCCATCGTGTCGAGCGTGAGCGACACGCGCCGGAGCACCTCTCCGCCAGGCAGGTAGCCAAAGTCCCATGCCGTCAGGTTAGCCATAAGTGAAAGACCAATATTGGTAGGAGAAGTTCGGTGTGCCACCGTCGGTTGTGGTATTTCCTGATAATTATCAGGCGGAAGCCAGTTCTCTTTTGCTGTGGCAAATGTTTCAAAAAAAGCCCAGATTTCACGGCTTGTCTGGCGTAACAGCTGTTTTTGTTCCTGATTAGGCGAAAAAACCTTACGCACGGGCTGGCGACTCAGCCAGCTCATCAGCAGCGGTGCCACACACCATACCAAACCGATCGGTAACGCAATCCCCAGCAGCTGTGGGGCAAATTGTCCTGTCAGTATTGTCAGCGCCACGCCACCGGCAACGTTCAGCCACATCGCCTGATAAAAACGTGCAACAGTGGGTCTGGCCTGACTGCTGTCCTGGCTGTGGCTGACCCACTGGCTGAGGTGACGCCTGCTTATCCCCAGTCGCCATAGCGTCACGGCGATCGCTTTCAGCGAATATCCGGCTTCGTGCGGCAGTATCGCAAAATTAAGGCTGATACCTGACAGACGCTTTAGCGCGCCCGCCCCCACCAGTAACAGATGCGGCTTCACGCGGCGACGCAGAGGTTTATGCAGAAGGTCGTGGCTAATGCAGAGGATGGCTGGCAACAGCCATATCAGCAACAGTATGCCCAGCCAGTAAACCGGATTGGGTACCCAAAGCAGAGCGAAGAACAGCAATATCAGTAAGGAGGGGGCGACCAGACTGCGACGTAGATTATCGAGTAATTTCCAGTAAGAAAGCGCGGTAAGCGGATTCCTGACCCGGGTTCCATCGGCTTTTCTGACGCGTGGTTTTAGCCAGTTAAGCAGTTGCCAGTCACCCCGGATCCAGCGTGAACGTCGTGCAACATCCGACAGATAATTATTAGGGTACTGTTCGTAGAGTAACACCTCGCTCAGCAGACCCGAACGTGCATAGCATCCTTCAAGCAGATCGTGGCTGAGTACCAGATTTTCCGGGCAGATGTTGGTAGTGGCCTGCATAAAAATATCAACATCGTAAATCCCTTTGCCCACAAACGAGCCTTCCCCAAAGAGATCCTGATAAATATCCGAAGACATCATCGAATAAGGGTTATTGCCCGGTACGCTGCTGCGCAGGGCTGCGTAACGCCCCTGACCGTTACGTGGTATCTCCTCCGCAAGACCGGGCTGTAAAATACCGAATCCTTTGACCACCCTCTGGCGTACCGGATCATACTCAGGCGTATTCAGCGGATGCGCCATCGTCGCGACGAGTTTGTGTGCCGTATCGCGCGGGAGCACCGTATCGCTGTCCAGGGTAATGACGTATTTTATGTGACCCGGTAAAAGGTGGGCAGGCATCTCTGCAACGCTGACGAATTGCGTTCCGGGATGGCGCAACCAGCTGTTCAGTAACGCCAGTTTTCCCCGCTTGCGTTCATAGCCCATCCACGCTCCTTCCGAGGGGTTCCATTCAGGCTGGCGATGTAACAGATAAAAACGTGGTCGGCCGGAGGGGTAGCGGCGATTAAGCGCCTGCGTATCGGCGATAGCCTGTCTTAGCAGCGTGTGACTTTCCGGCGAGGGTTCATTTTCAGAATCAGCAAAATCAGTGAGCAGCGCGAACCTGAGATTTTCGTTTTCATTCCCCAACCAGCAGACTTCAAGACTGGTGAGGAGCTGGCTGAAACTTTCGTGGCTGGTCAACATGCAGGGAATGACTAACATGGTGGCACTGTCAGCGGGAATACCGGCTGAAAAATCCATCCCCGGCAAGGGTCGAGGAACGCGAAAACGGGTGGCTGTATCACTGAGCAAATCGCTCATTAACTGAGTTAATGCGATAATCAGAGGTAATATCACCGCGATCAATAGCCAGTCTGCGCCCTGCATGGCGGTTGCGCGCAATATTGCTGCGGTCGCAGCGGTTGTCAGCAACGCCAGGCTTCCAAGCCATGACAGCAGGGTTATTCTGTTGAAACTGTGCCGCAAGCGTATGAGCCCTGAGGCGTCTGCCAGGAGATGAATATCCAGCGCCTGTCGACCTTCGCCCGCAAGATAATAACCAACATGATGTTCCGGTGTCTCGGACGCTTTTTCCTCTGAAAGCGCCAGCACCCTGTCAGCAACCTCAGGCTCGCTGAGACCACTGTCTCTGGCCAGAACCTCAACTACGTGCCGGTAATGATCCCGGGTATTGAAGTGCATCCGGGGATAGATGCCGGCAGGATCATTGCGTAATACCTGTTCGACAACGCTTATGGTTTCGGCGAAATCAGCCCAGTCCGTTTCACTCAATAAACGCAGGCCCGCGATGCTGTTACTGACGGACAGCTGGCTGGCGGCAAGCTGCTGATTGAAACTATGTATGAGAACGTCAGTGGTGATCCCCTGTTCCCGAAGGCACTGATCAACCCAGGTCAGAGGTAACGACAGCGCGTTGCCATGTCCCTGCAGGCGCCGCACCAGCTCTGCGACAAACGCACTGGTTAACGGAGGTCGGGAGCGCGCCATATCGGCAACCACCATGATTAAATCACCAGGCGCACTCTCTGCGCATTCGACAATCCTTGTTATCCACGTATCAGCAAGGTTTCTGTCCTGCTGCGCTTTTATCACTTCCATACTGATACGACGAAGATTTTCAATCAGCGCAAGGCGCAGCATTCCCGGTAACGCCCAGATTTCACCTAGTGTCAGCGGTGTCACCTGTTGATAGGCAGTGAGATAGCTGGTCAGGCTTGCGGCATCCCAGCGGCCATCGCCGTGAGCAATGGCCTCTGATGCAATATGATAAATTCGTGGGCAATTCAGCGGCGATACCAGCGACGGAAGACCTTTGCCAAAGCTTTTCGGCAGATGCTGGCGGACAGTGCGGATTTGTTCCTCAATCAGATAATAATTGTCCAGCAACCATTCACCGGCGGGCATGATACTGGTCTTTTTACCGGCGTTAAGCTCATAGCAGTTTTGGGTAATGACGGCTTCATTGTCACCAAGTCGTTTCAGAAGATAATAAGGGTGCTTATCCGGTGATACTTTATGAGTCCGCGCCAGCTTCTGGCCGTAGCGTTCCATCTGGACGGTCGAAAAGAGTTCTGACCGCGGCGAGCTTTCACCGGCAGGATCGTTCGCCGAAAACGTTACGTTTTCGGCAGCATTCATCGGAATACGGGAGCGGTTAAACCACGCTCTTGGGTTCATTTTCATAGCATTGCTCTGATGCGACGTTAGCGCGCAGGAGCAGTTGCGAAATCAGTTCAGAAACGTTCTCTCAGGATGTGCGTCAGGCATCAGGGATTTAACAGCTGCCGGAATCTAACATAAGTATAGGACATGAGCTCTGTTCTGCGGTTTTGGTCGAGCTAGCATCGGGAGATAAACAGAGCCTTACATCCGGGGCAAAGCATGGTCTGGTTGAGCCGGATTTTTGACAACGGTTGTACTGATTTTAAGCCACAAACAGGACAGGCAGCAGTGGCAGTAGACGCACTGCTGAAGAGTTTCATTGCATAATTGATAACAGACATAACCATTAACCTTTCAATGAATGAACTTCACCGTATCACATGTGGTTAAGTTTTGATCTGTTTATTTTGTCACGCTGAAAATCAGGAAAGATAAATGTTTGCAGCCACAGGCCCCCTGAGACCGTTGATCCGGAAAAATTCTATGCGGCTTCCTGGGATGAGTAATTCTGATTCGCGAAAGTTAACGGCTGAAATGTGAAGCAGAACGTCTTTTCGGCCATCAGATGGGATGATGAGGCCTTTACCACTAAGAATGTCAAAGCTTTTGACAATTCCTGTCATTTTATGGGACAAGTCAATTCCTTACTGAAAACACGTAAAGACTATACATTGAAAATGGCATTCAGCCATTTTTATTTTTCCTACAGGACCTCTGGACGGCTAAAAGATAATTTGCTTATATCGATTCCATGTGCCTTAATGAATCCCATCAGTTCGATGTACGAATGAAATTTTGAAGCTTTCCGGGCAGTTCTCATTACCAGGCGCTATCGTTGATATCTCCTCTTTTGAGTCCATACGTTTAATCTTATACGTTTGCTATTAATGCTATTATGTTTAATGGGAGTCAGTATGTCCACAAGAATTAAAGGTTTGGTAAAATGGTTTAACGAAGATAAAGGTTTTGGTTTTATTTCACCTCTTGACGGAAGCAAAGATGTCTTCGTCCATTTCTCCGCACTCCATGGTGAGAATTTCAATACCTTATTTGAAGGACAGAAAGTTGAGTTCGCCATGCAGAGTGGTGAAAAAGGGCCTGCTGCTACAAACGTAATACTTTGCGATAAATGAATATATGTGGGTCTGCGACAACGATGAAGGATTATTCCTGAGTAGACAGATCCATAACTTAAATCAGATGAAAGTCGTTTATTCTTAATATCTAATCAGCCTATTTTTCAAAATTATGAGTATGCTAACCGATGTGATGAAGTGCAGTACTACTGCATAAAAAGTCTAAAAGCTCAAGTTAACCGCAAGTTAAATAAGAAGTGCGTAATGGCTTTGAACTTAATGGCATCTGCCAGTTAATATCTACGAGAGAACAGGGTAATAGAATATGATTAAAGTCCTTGTTTTCTTTAATGCTGAATCCTGTAAAGTCATAACCGTTCTGGAAGGTATATCCTCTATCAGGCAGGAATATCCAAACGGTGAAGAAACACATCTTCAGATTATGTCTGCAGGTTTTCCTTCCTTAACTGGCGATCATGGTATTGTTTACGTGGCTACTGACAGGGAGTTAACGTCACAGGAGATACTTGATGCGGCCAGGAAATATTTATAGCATTTTTGTCATGCTCTCTGATCCACGTTTAATTGCACGCTTACCCTATTTATCAGAATCGAACAAAAAATGAGTTAAAAACTTTTATGGCCTGCTAACAGCAGGCTTTTTTTACATTACACTTTTTTAGAAACACCTCTATAAAGAGAGAGTAATTCGCTACCCTCTGACAAAATGCAGGTGTCTCTCCCCTGCGTCCATCTTGCCATTTGTGAAAAACCTTACTAAGTGGCGGCGCTAATTCACTAAATGTCTCTCCTGATTTAAAGCTCATCAGGTATGACTGAAACAACAAGTTATGAGTGTATAAAAGGCTCTTTAGATGACTCCTGGCATCATAGTTTTTAGTACCCGCAAAAATGCAGGTACATTTCGTAGGAGTTGGGATTTTTTTCTTGCACATTCCTCTTAATTTTGTCTTGCGATAAGAGATTTATATCAGTAGTCTAAACCTCGTTAATAACAATATGTACCAATCGGATTAAAATGCTCATTAATAAAAATCGGGTTGATGAGCAACCGTCGACATTGGTATTTACTGAACAACGAAAAAATGTTAAAAGGTCTCTTTATGTCAGATGCTCTTACACAGTTAAATAATATCCGTACCTTACGTTCCCAGATTCGTGAAATGTCATTAGATGTACTGGAAGATGTTCTGGAAAAGTTTAAAATTATTCTTATAGAACGACGAGAAGAAGAGACATTACGTCATTGCAAATGAAAGTCAGCGCCGCGATAAACTGGAAACACTTCGTCAGATGATGTTTGATTAGGGTATCGACCCATCCGAACTTATGGCTGCTATTGGCTCTCCGGGTAAGGTTAAAAAGACGCGCTCCCCTCGCCCCGCGAAGTATCGATATACTGACGAAACTGGAGAGTCAAAAACATGGTCAGGTCAGGGGCGAATGCCGAAGCGGATCTCAAAGCTGATTGCTGAAGGTGGGGAATTAAAAGATTTTGAAATCAGTTAAAAAGAGCCGGGTTATACCCGGTTCTTTTTTATAGGCCGCAAGTTGCCTTAGAGAATAGTCGAGAAACATTTATTTCCGTCGATGTAGCCGAGGAGCTGTTTAAAATCACAGTGCTGCTTAAGGGACAAACCGGTTATCTTGCAGATCGTTACAGCGAGCGAAATGAGAGCCATCAGGAGCTTTCATTCCGAGTCAATCAGGACAAAAAATAACGTATGTTCTTCGTGAATCCATACTGCATGAGCTTAACAACGTCTACTATTGGTACGGAGCGGACCGACCAGCTTGTTGTCAGGTCCGCTTTGAGCGAACAGCGGACATCGTGACTCGAACAGGATTCATGCTAAGATGAAAAGGCATTTAATTGCCAGAAGTTGGCGAAGCCAATGAAAGGGATACGTAATGTTTACCCCAGAGTTTATAAATGAAGAACGCGGCGAATTTCTCCTTGTGGCCAACCACGCTCTGGCATCACCGGAATCGATAAAACTCAGTATTGCATACAATATTGCCAGAATAAGCTGGGGGCTATCGCAGCTTCCACCGCACATTCAAACTTGCCGGGTCGTCTATGACATCAGAGGGCAATCCATCCCAGATCAGGTTCAGGCCCAGATCAGGCAAGCACTTGAGCAGATAGCCATGGTGGAGTTTAAGAGCTGATGGGACTTCAGTTAATTATCAAAGCAGAACGTAACAAGATAGAAAAAGCATTGGGATCGCTGACACCAGAATGTGAAATATTCCCGGTCGCTGAAGGCCTTTTCGGTATTTCCATTTCGGAGCGAAGTCTCTCATCCGCGGGTGAATCGGCAGTTCTAAAAAAACTTGAACCACTCACACGTTTTGACCTGTGGCAGGGAGCCTGGCAAGAACCCAGGCGACGTTGGTTTTGGTGAGTTTCAGCGCTGAGTGAGATGGGGAAGTCGCATTGCGTGCTGGACGCAGATCGCCTGTCTTCATTAGCAAAGCGGCTTAAGGCTCTCAGTACTCAGATATGAATGTCCGCTCCTGGCACTAAGCGGACTTTTCAACATCAGGACATTTCTAACGAGCCAGTGATTAGACATTTTCACTGAGCTTTGACATGTACTGTAACTCCAATATTCTGATGTCACTTTTAACCCATTTAGTGATGTCACTTTTTCTGGCATAAAGGATCAAGCCTTTGTGTCATGGAGACATCTGGATTTTTGATGGGGGTTCCAGGTGTTGGGGTTTGAAGACCAAGGAACAAAAAGTACGTTAAGGAGATAATTAATTGTTTATATTAAGGTTTAATGCTCAGTTTCCCCTTAAGAATATCCTCCAGAATGCGCTTACGTTCAGCCTCTGCTAGGGCTACAAGGATCTGGATAATCCAGGCCTTCTGTACTGAACCAGTGACCAGGGAACCGGATACCGGTGCATCTCAAAGCTACGGGATTCACGATTTTTATAAGCTAGATTCCAGCTCCCTGCCCGTCATCTGGAAACCTCTGATTGATTTCATGTGATTGCGATCAAATTCTGAAAGTCTCCGATTGACAATATTTCCACTGAAAAATAACGTAGCAGCATTCTGATATCGATTTCATACATTATGACTGCAACCATTAAAGATGTGGCAGAGCACGCCGGACTGTCGGTAACCACTGTCTCGCGATTCCTGAACAATCATCCTTACATCTCCGAAGATAAGAAAGTGCGTATCCTCGCGGCGATGAAGGCGCTGGACTATGAGCCAAGCACCGCCGCCCAGCAGATGCGCGGGGTGAAGTCGCACCGCATCGGTATTCTGGTATCGCGGATCACCAACCCCTTCTTCGCCAATCTGGTGGATGCGCTGGAAGTCACGGCGCGTAAAAACGGCTATTCGGTGCTGATCGTGCAGAACCACGACAGCGTTGGGGAAGAAGCCAACTGCCTCGATCTGCTCAAGAAAAAGATTATTGATGGCCTGATCCTCTGCTCGGTGGAGAGCGATAAAGCGGTGCTGGAAAAATATCAGCAGCACGGCCCTATTCTGCTGTGCAACACCCGCGTCGACGGCGCGGATCTGCCGGTGGTACGGGTGGATGATGAAGAGGCAACGTTTAACGCGATGGGCTATCTGCTGGAACAGGGTTACCAGAAAATCGCCTACTGCACCGGCGGAGACTTCCTGCAAAAAGGCCATGGCGAGCGCCGTAACCGGGGTTTCCTGAGGGCGATGACAGCCGCTGGCAGAACCGTTGATAACGAGCTGATTTTCCGCAGACTGCACACCTACAAAGACGGCATCCGCCTGGCGGAACAGCTGGCGGAGCTGCCCTCTTCCGCACGGCCTGACGTGGTGTTTACCGGCAGTGACGATGTGGCCTGCGGCCTGGTCACTTGGCTGACCAACCATGACATTCGGGTGCCGCAGGATATCGCGGTCGTCGGCTTCGATAACCTGCCGGTTTCCGAAATGGTCAGCGTGCCGATTACCACGGTGAACCAGCCGGTGGACAAGCTGGGTCAGTTCTCAGTGGAATATTTGATTGCCCTTATAACCGGTAAACCCTACCGCTACAACAGTGACGATCTGAAAGCGGAACTGGTGCTCAGAAAGTCGGCGTAAATTTTTTTATCACAATGTGGTATCGATACCACACCCCGGAGGTGGACATGTTAAAGCAGCAAGCAGGCCAGGATAACGCCTGGTGGAAAGAATCCGTGATTTACCAAATCTATCCAAGGAGCTTTAAAGACAGTAATAACGACGGGATTGGCGATCTGCCGGGGATTATCGAAAAACTGCCCTACCTGCAGTCGCTGGGCGTGACTATGTTGTGGATTTCGCCGTTTTATCTGTCGCCGATGGCCGATAACGGCTATGACATCGCCGATTACTACGCGGTAAACCCGGAGTTCGGCGAGATGCGCGATGTGGATACGCTGATCGATAAAGCCGCAGCGCTGGGGATTAAAATAATGATCGATCTGGTGGTGAATCACACCAGCGATGAGCATCAGTGGTTCCAGCAGGCGCTGGCCGATGCGGATTCCCCCTATCGCGATTATTATCTGTTCCGCCCGGCGGTCAACGGCCTGCCGCCGAATAACTGGCGCTCGATTTTTGGCGGCAGCGCGTGGGAAAAAGTGCCGGGGGAAGATACGTATTACCTGCACGTATTCCATAAAAAGCAGCCTGACCTGAACTGGGAAAATCCGCAGATGCGCGAGGCGATTTACCGGATGATTAACTGGTGGCTGGAGAAAGGCGTGGCCGGATTCCGCGTGGATGCGATTACCTTTATCAAGAAAGATGCCGACTACGCCTCCGTGCCGGTCGACGGCGTTGACGGGCTGGGGTCGATCAAAAGCAAGGCGCGCAACCGCCCCGGCATTGACGTGTTTCTGAACGAGCTGAAGGAAAACACCTTTGATAAATATGCCTGCGTCACCGTCGGTGAAGCGCCGGGCGTTCCCTATACAGAGTACGGCCAGTTTATCGGGGAGAACGGCTACTTCGATATGATTTTTGACTTCCACGCGGCGGATATTGATGTGGAAAACGGCTCGGAGTGGTTCCGCCGCCGTGACTGGACGGTGGCCGAGTTCCGCGAGGCGCTGTTCGACAGCCAGAACGCCTTTGCACAGTGCGGCTGGGGTACCAGCTTTATTGAGAATCACGACCAGCCGCGAGCGCTGTCGAAACTGGTTCACCCGGATTACCAGAATGCGACTGGTGCCAAGTGCCTGGCGGCAATGTACTTTTTCCTGCGCGGCACGCCGTACATCTATCAGGGACAGGAACTGGGCATGACGAACTTCTGCCGCAGCAATATCAGCGAATTCGACGATATTTCCAGCATTGATAACTACCATCGCGCGCTGGCGGAAGGCTTCTCCGAGCGGCAGTCGCTGGCGTTCGTCAATCACCGCTCGCGTGACAACTCGCGCACGCCGTTCCCGTGGGACAACACGGTGAACAGCGGATTTAATCAGGGGGCGAAACCCTGGCTGGCGCTGTCGGCAGAGGACGCGTTGATTAACGCCGCCGCACAGCAGCAGGATGCGGATTCAGTGTTTGCCTTCTACCAGCAGCTGATTCGCCTACGCAAAAAATATTCCGATGCGCTGATCTGGGGCGATTTTATCCCGCTGGAAACCGCCTCGCCGGAAATCATCAGCTATCAGCGCCGCACGGCGAGTGAATGCTTTACGTCTGTCACTAACCTCAGTCACCACGCAGTTGATTATAAAATACCGGAGGGCGATATTATCGTTAATAACTATCCGCAGCTCAGTTCATCATTAAAGCCTTATCAAAGCATTCTTATCAAGGGAACAACCCAACATGAATAAATATAAAAACATTGCCGTTGAGCTGGTGAATATCATTGGCCGGGAAAATATTATTTCCGCCACCCACTGTGCCACCCGCCTGCGATTACAGGTAAAAGATCGCGGCCTCATAGACGATGAGAAAATAAGAAACGTCGATGAAGTGAAAGGCGTATTTTTTAACTCAGGACAGTATCAGGTGATTCTCGGCACCGGGATTGTGAATAAGGTTTACTCCGAGTTTATGCAGGCGTTTAATATCAGCGAAGTCAGCAAGGATGAAATGAGCCGCCAGGGCAGCAGCTCGCTGCAGGCGGGAATCCGCCATCTCTCGGATGTGTTTGTGCCGATCGTGCCAGTGCTGGGTGCAACGGGCCTGTTCCTTGGGCTGAAGGGCGTGCTGTTTAACGATACGGTGCTAGCGTGGTTTGGCGCCAGCACCCTCGCCCTGCCGGCGTCGGTGACTACCCTGATGACTGTGCTTTGCGATACGGCCTTTGCTTTTCTGGCGGCGTTTATCTGCTGGTCGGCGTTTAAGAAGTTTGGCGGCACGCCGATTATCGGTTTTCTGATCGGGTTGATGCTGGTTTCCCCCGCCCTGCCTAACGCCTATTCGGTGGCTTACGGCAATGCGCAGCCGATCTATCTCTTCGGTTTTATTCCACTGGTCGGCTATCAGGGATCGATACTGACCGCGCTTATCACCGGCATTATCGGTGCGAAGCTGGAGAAGGTTTTCCGTCGGATTATGCCTAACTCGATGGATCTGATCTTCACCCCGTTCCTGGTGATCCTCTGCGCCGTGGCAATTGCGCTGCTGGTGCTCGGCCCGCTGGTTCACGGCTTTGAGCACTATGCGGTGATGGCTATCCAGCAGTTCCTCGCGCTGCCTGCCGGTATCGGCGGCCTGCTGATCGGCTTTATCTATCCAATTGCGGTGATGACCGGGATGCATCATATGTTCATTATGATTGAGACCTCGCTGATCGCCGGTACCGGCTTCAACCCTCTGATTACCGTCTGCGCGATGTACGGTTTCGCCAATGCTGCCGTGTGCCTGGCGATCTCCCTGAAGTCGAAAAACGTGGCGTTTAAGACCGCCGGGATCTCGGCAACCATTACCCAGCTGCTGGGCGTTTCGGAACCTGCACTGTTCGGTATCGTCATGCAGTCCGGTATGCGGGCAATTGCCGTGATGCTGTGCAGCTCGGCGCTGGGAGGCATGGTGCTAGCCCTGCTGTCGATTAAGGCCAACTCCTACGGGCTGGCGGTGCTGCTGTCACCGCTGATGTATCTGTACGATCGCTATCAGTTTATTGCCTATATCACCGTCGGCGTGGCCGTGGCCGTCATCGCCTTTATCTGCACCCTTCTGTTGGTCAGGGTGGATAATAATAAACGATAAATATATCACAGACTGATGTTGTAAAACATTCTTCACCTTATTAATAGCAGCCCGTATGCCCTGAATATGTCTGTTCAGAGCAGGGGCACTCTCAGGTATTAATGATGAAAATAGCATTTCTAACTTTCTGTATCCTGGCCTGTACTTTACCTGCGCATGCAGCGGAATTAACACTGGAAGAAATTAACGCCAGGCTGGAAAAGGTGGAGGCGGAACTTAAGATTTCACAAAATAAATTAAAATTGGCCGAAAATAAAATTGCCGTAGCGGAGAAAAGAGCCAGCGATGCAGAATTAAAAAATAAAAACAGCAAGAGCGATATTATTAATGACGATACCGAAATTAAATTTGGCGGCTACGCCCGCACCGGCATCCTGAGCGGAAAAAAGGGCACCACCACCACCGTGGGTCCATCACTGACGCCGGCGGGCAGCACTGGCGGGAGCGTTGGTCGCCTGGGCAACGAGGCCGACACCTACGTCACCGCCGACTTCGACTATAAACACCATTACGCCAACGACTCGAGCTTCCGCTACTACATGAAAATTGCCGAGTGGGACAAAACCTATAACACCGACAGCGCGTTTAACGGCCAGATGAATCTGCGCCAGGCGTTTGTGGAAATGAGCGATCTGCCCACCTTCACCGGGGCGTTCAGCGGGTCAACGCTGTGGGCGGGCAAGCGTGAGGACCGGGATAACTTCGATATCCACTGGCTGGACTCGGATATGATGAACCTGGTAGGTACCGGTGCGGGGATTTACGATGTGAATTTCTTCGGCGATGTCAAAACCAACCTGGCTGTATATGGGCGTAATTTCAACGATATAGATGCAATGGAGAATGTTGAATACAACAACATAACCGGCGCGGAGAATACTTTTATCCAGAGCTACACCTTCTCGCTGAACAACCGCGTCGGTAACTTGCAGTGGATGCTGAACGGCCTCTACTCCAGAGAAAATGATAAGCGGATCAACGACGGTCTGGCACAGGATAACGCCGCCTCGCACGGATTCAATACCATGCTGGCGTGGCACGGCGACAGTTTCTACGGCCTCAATGAAGGTACGACCAAAACCGTGCTGCTGTACGGTAAAGCGCTTGGGGCAGAAGTGCGGGGGCCGGGATCGGATGGCTATCTGATCGACAATGCCTGGACAGTGAAGTTCGCCAGCTACGGCATGACCCGGTTGAGAGACAGGCTGAGTATTGCCCCTCTACTGGTAGCGCAAAGCAGCAACAGCCGCTACATCGAATCCGACCACTATGACTGGGTGACACTCAACTCACGGCTGATCCAGGAGATTAATCAGAACTTTGCCCTACAGTACGAGGCCAGCTATCAGTATATGGACATCGATCCGAAGGGCTTTAACGGCAATAAGCCGGTATCCGGCAGCTTCTACAAGCTGACCTTTGCGCCGACCTTTAAAATGCAGAACGTCACCGACTTCTTCGAACGCCCGGAGATCCGCTTCTTCGTCACTTGGATGAGCTGGGACAAAAATCTGGATAACTATTCATCGACCGATACCTTCGGCAGTACAGGCTATCACAGCAGCGGTTCGCTGATGTTCGGTACACAACTGGAAACCTGGTTCTGAGTTTAACAGGCTAGGCGATCAACAGGGCTGATGAACTGATATCAGCCCTGTTGATCGTGGCAATAATGTCCGCTTCTGGCACTAAGCGGACTTTTCAACATCAGGACATTTCTAACGAGCCAGTGATTAGACATTTTCACTGAGCTTTGACATACAGTGTAACTGCAAAGTTGTGATGCTCGCACTTCCTCTGGGCTAAGTTAAGATGTGCGTCAGGTAGATTCACCATCAGTGGTGAATACGCCGCCAGGGCGGCGTTTAGTTTTGTAACACTTACATCCTGTCTCATCCACTCCCGGGCGGCTTCCGGTACCAGTACTGAAGTGCCAATGTCTAAAAATTAATCATATTATACGTTTCCGTACAGTAAGATTCATGGTGATGAGCTTTGTTTCCGCATCATTGCATTATGACTAATTAACTGATTATAAATATAATTTTAAACTTTATATAAAAATTAGTTGAAACATTAAAAAAATTAACGTTACCATTTAGTACAGTTCGAAGCGATGCAAGGAATTAGCATGCCTTACCTGTTACTAACATCACCGGCCCTGATTTGGCGAAGGAATGATGTCTTCAGCCAGCTTCTTTTTCAGGGTGCGGACCAGGTTCTTATGACAGAAGCGAGTTGGGCTTCAAATGTGGTAATGCTGTATCAACGGCATATCTGCAATGTTAAGTCGCCGTTGCTCCGCCAACTGCTGATTTCCTCGCTACAGGTACAGTCCCACTCTGTTGATTTACAGCCGATTTTTGCTCCAGGCAAAACAATTTATATGGCTGCGATCTCCCTCATAGTTCTTATTATCAATCGTCTCATCTCCCTTATGCGGCCATCGCTGCGTTACAACCGGGAAATGCAATCACGTACTGTACGTGAATTGCTATACCTCTCTCATCGCAACCTGAGTCGGGGCTTGTTGCTAAACCGATTTAGCTTTCAAGAGATATCGATAATGAAATCGGCAATGGTTCTGGCAGTGTATTGCTCTCTGTTGCGGAATATTCTGCTTACCGGTTCGCAACGCTGTCATTTACTGAGCTGGCTTTTTATTTTAAATGGAATCGGTGCTTGTTCATTCGCAAAAACTCAGCGGCCTGTTGATAAATAATAATTTCATGTTTCAACTAATACCAACGGAATAGTTTATTATGTACAGGATATACTTATATCTTATTCTCGCCGCATCGGTTTCCGCACTGGCTACAGATATGATCGTTCCAGCGCTTCCCCTGTTACAAAAAGCGTTTAATACCGATTATTCATCTATTCAGTTAACCATTAGTGGTTTTCTGGTGATATACGCGGCCAGTCAGTTACTGTCAGGATTTCTTGGCGAAAAGCTGGGTAAATTACGAATACTTACGGCCAGCTTTTTGCTCTTCCTGGCGGGAAGTATCCTCTGTTTTATGTCCGACAGCTTAGTGATGTTGTTGGCCGGCAGGGCATTACAGGCTCTGGGTGCCGGCGCCGGGCCGGTTCTGTCCAAAGCCATCGCCAAAGAGACGTTTTCCCCGTTAACACTCAAGCGTGCGCTTTCCGATATTTCTTCCGCCAGTGCAGTCGTCCCTCTCATTGCGCCGCTGGCTGGCGCCGCAATCCTCGGCTATCTGAGCTGGAACACGATATTCCTTGTCATGGCCCTGTTCAGCGTCGTCACCCTTCTGCTCTCTCCGCGTCGCCTCGAGCATCATGACGTGGCCACAGTATCCTCTTCGTCCGGTTTTATCACCCCGGCATTTATTCAGGGAACGCTGCTGGTTTCGCTGATCCTGAGTTCGCTATTTTGCTATATCTCACTGTCGCCGGCCATCTTTATGCAGCAGCTTGGGCTAAGCACCATACACTACTCGCTGCTGTTCTCTGCTTCCGTATTATTTTTTATTATTGGTAATCAGCTCGCAAAATTCGAGCGAATCATTAATCCGTGGTTTTTGTTTGGCATTAATGCACTGTCGGTCTTGCCATTTATTATCGGTAGCCACTCGCTGCTATTGTGCATCGCCGGATCGATGATTTTCAATCTCACCCTTGGCGCCTATTACCCGAGCGCGAATTTCATCGCCCTGCAAATCAAAGGCAAAAAAACAGGTATTGCGGCGTCCGTCACCGGATTTATTCAAACAGTGAGTGCCGGTGCCATCAGCTATTTCGCTGTAAAACTGACGGATACCGGTATGGGTTTTGACAGAACCCTCGGCATGAGCACGTTAACACTGGCAATTTTATCTCTTCTGGTAGTCACTACAATGAAGGTAACACAATGGAAAACTGGCAAAAAAGGAAAATAGACAGGTCATTAAAATATCAGACCAGGGTATTTTCCGAGCATATTAACGAACTGGTCGCAGTAAAAAGAGAGGGTAAGGTCATTACCCTCGACGATGGCAGAAAAATGGTGGAATTTGTCTCTTGCTCTTACCTTGGGCTGGAGACACACCCGGCGCTGAAAAAAGCGGTTGTCGATGCCATTGAACGTTTTGGTGTGCAGGTTTCTGTCGCCAGAACGCGGGTTAAAGTCGATCTCTTTCCGCAGCTGGAAGCGCGTCTGAACGACATCATGCACGGGGCTCATACCCTCACGTTCAACGCAGTGACTCCCTGCCACATCGCGGTGCTGCCGCTGCTGGCATCCGGGACGCTGCCGCATTTTACGTTCAGTAAAAAACCGTACTTTATTATGGAGAAGACCGCGCACGCGACGTTGCAGATCAACCGTGGACTCTTACAGCAGTTTGGCGAAGTCGTCAGAATTGATTTCCAGGACAAGGCGCGGATTGAAGAGGCTTTTCGCTATGCGGCCAGCCAGGGACTGACACCGATCTCGGTATCAGACAGCGTAGGCTCAATGGGTGGTGTCGCCCCTGTTGCACATATCGTCCGCCTGGCGCATCAGTATGACGGCTTCGCCTATATTGACGATGCACACGGCACCTCTATCTACGGAGATTACGGTTCGGGATATGTCATGTCATGCCTCAACCATCAGCTTGACGAGCGTATTATTATCGCCGGGTCGCTGTCCAAAGCTTTTGGCTCACACGGCGGATTTATCGCCTGTCGGGAAGCTGAGACCATCAACTTTATCAAAACCTACGGTACAACCTACGCCTTTGGTGGACCTCCGTCATTACCGGGGATTGCCGCCTGCGTCGCCGCAGCCGATCTCCACCTGGACGGCACCGTCACAGCCCGTCAGGAGAAGCTACAGAACGTCATTCGTTATTTTGACGAAGTGTTCGGCGGGACCGAGATAGTTAACCGGGGCACAACAATGCCGATTCGGGGGATCCTGATAGGTAACGAAGACCTCGCCATTACGATGTGCAAAAAACTGCACGATCGCGGCTTCGCCACGACAGTGGCGATGTATCCAACCGTTGAGGAAGGACACGCCATTCTGCGTTGCGCATTGTCTGCGCTTCATGAGAGCGGCCAAATCGACGACTTCCATAAAAACTTCAGTGAATCACTGGCTGAAGCCACAAAATAAATAGCTACTGCCGGCCTGCTTCGTCAGGCCGCTTACGGACATTCGCTCATATGAAAGGAACAAATTTCCCGCTACGGGGAACGTCTCTTATGGTGGCGACCATTATCGGTGGAGGCATGTTCGCGTTGCCGGTTGCTTTCGTCAACGTGTGGTTTATAAAGGGCCTTCTGGTCCTGTCGGTAACAGGCATATTGATGCTGACTACAGGGTTGATCCTCGTCGACATTACGATGCGCTTTCCTCCTGGCGCCAGTTTTCATACCTTCACCCATGCCCTGCTCGGACCCGCTGCCAGCGTAATCATCGGCGTGGCTTTCTGTTTCGTACTTTATTTACTGACCTACGCGTACATATCAGGCGCAGCATCGATAGTGTGGGATCTCCTTCCTCCCGATATTGCTGGCCGCAGCTGGCTGCCGATCATTTTGCTGTCGCTGACGACCTCGCTGATTCTGTGGGCCGGCGGCAAATTGCCCGGTTTTCTCCTCTCCGGCCTTATCGCCGCCAAATTCACCCTTTTTCTCCTGCTGTTCGCCGGTGCCGCAGGAGGCGTAAAAGCACTCAGATTACTCGACTTCGCCGGCAGCACGCCGCTCCAGTACTACCTGCCGATCGTACCGGTCTGCGTTATCGCTTTTGGATTTCATGGCAGCGTCCCCTCTCTGACAAGAATGTACCGGGGGGATAATCATCGTGCGGTCCTCCGCTCTCTCTATTACGGTTTCGCCGTTTCATTAACTGTCTACGCCTTCTGGCTGACGCTCACGATGGGCGCGCTCACGCCTCAGGCTATCCGGCATGTCAGCGATGAAGGCGGGAATATGGGCGCCTTTATCACGGCCCTCAATATCCACAGGACCGCCTCAGCTACCAGTCTGATACTGGTCGCCTTTGGGTGTATTGCCGTTTTAGCTTCACTGATGTCGGCTTCAATCGGCTTAAGTGATTATCTTGAAGATACACTGAACAAAATTAACTGTCAGTGCTCACGCCCGCTGGCAATATTTCTGACTTATTTCCCTCCTGCACTGGCCTGTATTATTGCTCCGCAAGGTTTTTTGTCTGCCTTGTCCTTTGCAGGGATATCACTGGTATTATGGAGTATTATACTCCCCCCTTATTTACTCATCAAAGCCAGGCGTTCCACTCTGCCTCCGGTATATAACTTTCCGGGAAACAATCCCTTCCTGAAAATAATTATTGTTACCGGAGTCATACTCTGGCTATTGATGATTTACGATTTTCTTTAATAACAATTCGTCTCATTCACAACTGACTTTGCAAGGAAATTATTATGTCTTTTGTTACGCTACGTACCGGGGTGGCTGTCGCGCTGTCATCTTTGATAATAAGTCTGGCCTGCCCGACTGTCAGTGCTGCACCATCCTTGAATCAGGATATTCACGTTCAAAAGGAAAGTGAATATCCTGCATGGTGGAAAGAAGCTGTTTTTTATCAGATCTATCCTCGCTCATTTAAAGACACCAATGATGATGGCATTGGCGATATTCGCGGTATTATTGAAAAGCTGGACTATCTGAAATCGCTCGGTATTGACGCTATCTGGATCAATCCCCATTACGACTCTCCGAACACCGATAACGGCTATGATATCAGTAATTACCGTCAGATAATGAAAGAGTATGGCACAATGGAGGATTTTGATAATCTTGTTGCCGAAATGAAAAAACGAAATATGCGCTTAATGATCGACGTGGTCATTAACCATACCAGTGATCAACACCCGTGGTTTATTCAAAGTAAAAGCGATAAAAATAGTCCTTATCGTAACTATTATTTCTGGCGTGACGGAAAAGATAATCAGCCACCTAATAATTACTCCTCATTTTTCGGCGGTTCGGCATGGCAAAAAGACGTGAAGTCGGGACAGTACTATTTACACTATTTTGCCAGGCAGCAGCCTGATCTCAACTGGGATAACCCGAAAGTACGCGAGGATCTTTACGCAATGCTCCGCTTCTGGCTGGATAAAGGCGTATCAGGCATGCGATTTGATACGGTGGCAACCTACTCAAAAATTCCCGGATTTCCCAATCTGACACCTGAACAACAGAAAAATTTTGCTGAACAATACACCATGGGCCCTAATATTCATCGATACATTCAGGAAATGAACCGGGAGGTACTGTCCCGGTATGATGTGGCCACCGCGGGTGAAATTTTTGGCGTCCCGCTGGATCGTTCTTCCCAGTTTTTTGATCGCCGCCGGCATGAGCTGAATATGGCGTTTATGTTTGACCTCATTCGTCTCGATCGTGACAGCAATGAGCGCTGGCGTCACAAGCCGTGGTCGCTCTCTCAGTTCCGCCAGATCATCAGCAAAATGGATGTCACGGTCGGAAAGTATGGCTGGAACACGTTCTTCCTGGATAACCATGACAACCCCCGTGCGGTATCCCATTTCGGGGATGACAGGCCGCAATGGCGGGAAGCTTCGGCTAAGGCACTGGCGACGATCACCCTCACCCAGCGGGCAACGCCGTTTATTTATCAGGGCTCAGAGCTGGGAATGACTAATTATCCCTTCAGACAACTCAACGAATTTGACGACATCGAAGTTAAAGGCTTCTGGCAGGATTATGTTCAGAGTGGAAAAGTCACGGCCACCGAGTTTCTCGATAACGTGCGTCTAACGAGCCGCGATAACAGCAGAACACCTTTCCAGTGGGATGACAGCCTGAATGCCGGTTTTACTCACGGAAAGCCCTGGTTTCACATCAACCCAAACTATGTGGAGATCAACGCCGAACGCGAACAAACCCGCGAAGATTCAGTGCTGAATTACTATAAAAAAATGATTCATCTACGCCACCATATCCCTGCTCTGGTATATGGCGCCTATCAGGATCTTAATCCACAGGACAATACCGTTTATGCCTATACCCGAACGCTGGGTAACGAGCGTTATCTGGTCGTGGTGAACTTTAAGGAGTACCCGGTCCGCTATACCCTCCCGGCTAATGATGCCATCGAGGAAGTGGTCATTGATACTCAGCAGCAGGCGGCTGCGCCGCACAGCACATCCCTGTCATTGAGCCCCTGGCAGGCAGGTGTGTATAAGCTGCGGTAATCACCTGGGGGATTGATGACAAGTTCCCCAGACAATAGAGTTTTCCAGGTCTTTAGCACTGCTGTGCTCAGCGATAGTTGTGCTCTCCTGTGACTTCGTAAGTGCCTGTCTCATGGCAGGCATTGTCAGGTCAGAAGCCTTCTCAGGCAGCCTCGAGCAACAGCGCCCAGTTAGCATCCCCCTGAAAGATGGGGGGTATGTATAAATTAGCGTTAAAGAACATGAACCAGCCACCGTCATCTTATCAACCAACAGGCGAGATGAGCTCCGATTCCTGATTCTTCACATTGCCGTTGATGCGCCTGAAGCCTCGCCCTTTAGGGCCGGGAAATAAGCACAGCATCTGGCGATCTCTTTTGCCACTTTACTGATCACATCCGGCCTCATCCATTTCCGGGCGGCTTCAGCCATCAGGAGAAAGGGTAGTGGTCGTGTATATGAGCCAGGCCAAAAAAAGGTGTGATATCGATCGCCTGGAAAGTTGAAACGGTTCAACGCTGGCGCAGCAACACTACGCGTTGCTGCTATGCTTACCGTACTATGCGAAGTGTAAATATTCATTACCTAGTGTGATTGATTTTCCGGGCAGGCATCTGTTTTTACTGATAAAATTCTCTAAAGGCGCCCTGATTACCAGGCATTAGGCGTACTACTGGCGCCTATTATGATATCGACTTTCAAAAGGATGCTGCGGGTTCAGTGTTGCAACCTGGCAACATGTTTTGAGGTAATGACATCTTTTAGTGGTTTGCCTTCAGGCCACGTGAACAGATTGAGTAATTACAGGCCCTCATGATGACTGAACAGACGCTCGCTAGACTGCTCAACATTGATCAAACGGTAAATCCTCCCCGTATCGCTGCCTCCGGTGACTGGGTGCTAGCGCATTATGCTTATCTGGAGCCTGCCGTCAGCGCGTTACAGCCTCAACTCCTTTCGAACGCCATTTTCGATCTGAGCCAGTTAGGGGCACTTGATACCGCGGGCGCCACGCTGCTGGTTAAGCTTATTGGTGAAAAAAATGTGCTTGAGCTCGAACGTATTGCACCAACGCTTCCCTTAGAGCGTCGTGTCCTGCTGCAAACAGTCAGATCGGCACTACAGAATTACGTCACCCCTCCTGCGCAGCATCAGCCGGGGATTGTGACCGAGCTATTGGCGAACATCGGTAAGTCGGTAGAAAGCTTCTGGCAGAATCTTGTTGCCCTCATCGGGTTTATCGGGCTGACGATGGAGGTACTTTTTGCCACCCTGTTGCGTCCTGCTCACTGGCGGGTGACTTCTCTGGTCGCTAATCTGCAGCAAATTGGCCTGAATGCCGTGCCTATCATTGCGTTGCTGACCTTTATGGTCGGCGCGGTAATTGCATTCCTGGGATCAACGGTACTGTCCACTTTCGGCGCCAGTATATTTACCGTTCAACTGGTGGCGTTTTCATTCCTGCGCGAATTTGCCGTGCTGCTGGCGGCAATACTGATGGCCGGGCGAACTGCCAGTGCCTTCACTGCACAGATTGGCCTGATGAAGGCTAATGAAGAAATTGATGCTATCCAGACAATGGGGCTAAATCCGGTTGAACTGCTGGTGCTTCCACGCGTGATGGCGCTGCTTGTGGCGCTGCCAATGATGACCTTCATCGGTATGATCTGCGGGATTTTGGGTGGTATTGTTGTATGTGCTTTAACACTGGATATATCCCCAACAATGTTTTTAACCATAATGCAGAACAACGTCGGCTTTGAGCATTTTTGGGTGGGAATGATTAAAGCTCCGGTGTTTGCTTTCCTGATTGCCATCATCGGTTGTCTCGAAGGATTTAAGGTCAGCGGAAGTGCTGAATCGGTGGGAGAACATACCACCGCAAGCGTTGTACATTCAATATTCGTAGTGATCCTGCTGGATGCGGTTGCGGCACTGTTTTTCATGGAGATGGGATGGTAAAAGACATGAGTCAGGACGCCATAATTCGCATTCGTAAACTGCGTAACTGCTTCGGTCCGCAGTGTGTACACGTCGATCTCGACCTCGATGTGTGTCGTGGCGAAATACTGGGTGTAGTGGGCGGGTCGGGTACCGGAAAGTCAGTGCTCCTGCGTAGCATCGTCGGTCTTCGTCACCCGACGGACGGACGAATTGAGGTATTTGGTGAAAATATCACCGAACTCAGTGGCGTGCGCCGCTCCGTGCTAGAAAGGCGTTTTGGCGTCCTGTTTCAGCGAGGGGCATTGTTCAGCTCGCTGACAGTCACGGAGAACGTGGCTCTGCCGCTAATTGAGTTTGCTGGGCTTCCTCGCCGCGACGCCGAGCAGCTGGCGCAGGTTAAACTCGCACTGGCTGGTTTGCCCGGCAGCGCCGGAGATAAATATCCCTCGTCACTTTCAGGTGGCATGGTGAAACGCGCTGCACTGGCCAGAGCGCTGGCTTTGGATCCGGAAATCCTGTTCCTTGATGAGCCAACCGCTGGTCTCGACCCTATAGGTGCCGCCGCGTTTGATAACCTCATTGCCACGCTGCGCAATGCGCTTGGGTTAACTGTATTCTTAGTTACACACGATCTGGATACCCTTTATACAATTTGCGACAGGGTAGCGGTGCTTTCGCAAAAAAAAGTTTTAGTCGTGGATTCACTGGACGTGGTGGCAGCAACGCCAGATCCCTGGATTCAGGAATATTTCCACGGCCCACGCGGGCGAGCAGCACAGCAGACTCAGGCGACGTTACAAGAGGGGCAATAAAAAAATGGAAACTCGCGCTCACCATGTTCTCATTGGATTGTTCACTCTCATCATTTTCACTGCAGTGCTATTGTTTAGCCTGTGGCTGAGCAAATCTGACAGAGATCGCCAGTTCCACACGTACGACATCGTATTTAGCGAGGCGGTGAGCGGCCTTTCCCAGGGAAGTACAGTTAATTTTAGCGGGATCCGGGTTGGTGAGGTGGTTCAGCTTCGCCTGGACAGGGATAACCCCGGTAAAGTTTGGGCCCGGATCAGAGTTGAGGCCTCTACGCCTGTTCGCCAGGATACCAAGGCACGGCTGGCTATGGCAGGTATTACCGGGACATCAATTATTCAGCTTAGCGGTGGAAGTGAAACCAGCCCGGTGCTGGAGGGAGAAAATGATAGGATCCCTGTGATCATTGCAACCCCTTCTCCGCTGAACCAGTTGCTTACTAATGGCGAAGATGTAATGACCAACGTTAATGAGGTCCTGTTACGCTTAAATCAGATACTCACTACGGAAAATCAGCAGCGAATAGTCAAAACGTTAGACAACCTGGAAAAAATTACTGGTACCGTGGCCGATCAGCGTGAAGATATCAGTACCATCCTGCAGCAACTGGCGATAGTGACGAAACAAAGTAACGAGACGCTGGCGCAAACCAACCGTCTGATGCGCAATGCAAACTTGCTGCTGGACGGTAAGGGGAAAGATTTGGTTAATAATGCGGCCAATACCCTGGCACTATTGCAAAAGACGACCAGTCTGTTAAATCAGATCGTCATCGATAATCAGCATTCACTTAACAACGGCATTCAGGGATTTAACGAACTGGGGCCAGCCTTAGCTGAATTACGCAAAACCCTGGCCACTTTACGCGGAGCGATCAATAGCCTGGAAGCAAACCCAGCGGCCCTTTTAAGAGGGCCGGAACGTATGAAGGAGTTTACACCATAATGGCCGTTTTTACTCTTGGGTTTTCCTGTTTACCTCGCAAGAATCTAAGGCTGCTGATTGTGCTGGTATGTCTGCCGTTGGCCGCATGCACGGTGTTGCCGCAAAGACCTGTTTCGCAGGTTTGGTTATTGCCAGCCCAGCCGGGAGTGCCTGCCAGCGGTCCAACCATAAACCGATCGCTGCGTGTTATGCAGCCCAGTACCAGCCAGTTTATCAACAGTTCACGTATTGCGGTTCAGCCTCAGGGTGCAGAGATAACAGTCTACAGCGGGTCGCGCTGGAGTGATTCGGTGCCTGTATTGTTTCGTAATCGTTTGACACAGGAATTGCGCACGGATGGCCGTTTCATTTCTGTCAGTAGTGATGAAGATAATTTGCAGGCCGATTTTGAACTCGGGGGGGATTTATCCTCATTCCAGGGGGTCTATAGCGATAAAAAAGACGAAGTGCTGATTCAGTTTGACGCGCGTCTGGTGCAAACATCCGACCGTCGCGTGATAGCCAGCCAGCGTTTCGTGATACATCAACCCATAAGCGGTAGTTCGATGAGCCAGGTCGTCGAGGCCTTTGGCCTGGCCAGCGACAGGCTTGCCGCAGATATACTTCGCTGGCTGGGAAACTCCAGCGCGATGAGGTCACCTTGAACATAAAACGCATTAAGCGCACCAATGCTGTTAGAACCATTTAGTAATGTCACTTTTTATCCAGATAGAAATGTCACCTTAGAGTAAGCTAAACTGAATGCACTTCTAAGGGACTCAACGCATGTTGGTGACCATGTCAGATAAAGAGATTCATCGCTTGCCAGTGATACAGGCAGTTTGTGAAAAGCGTCTACGCCGTCGCGATGCTGCATCACAGCTTGGCATTTCATAACGTCAGGCACAACGGCTTATCAATCGTTACCGGGTTTCTGGTGCTGAAGGTCTTGTCAGCCGCAAGCGTGGCCAGCCCAGCAACCGCAGGTTGACCGAATCTCTCAAACTACGCGTGCTCAAACTGATACGTGAGAACTACAGCGATTTTGGACCCACGCTGGCCGCTGAAAAACTCAGAGAGCGCCATGATATCCGGCTTTCTATCGAGACCGTCCGCAACTGGATGACGTCCGACGGACTCTGGGTTCCGCATGCTCGTCGCAAGTCACGGGTTTATCAACCCCGACATCGGCGTGATTGCCTGGTTGAACTTATCCAGATCGACGGCTCCCACCATGACTGGTTTGAAGGCCGTGCGCCAAAATGCTGCCTTCTGGTCTTTATCGATGATGCCACCGGCCGTCTGATGCATCTGCGGTTCAGCGAATCAGAAACAGCCTTTGACTACATGCTGGCAACCCGGGAATACATTGAGCAGCATGGGAAGCCGGTATCGCTGTACAGTGATAAACACGCAATATTTCGCGTCAGTGGTCCGGAGAACCGCAATACCACCGTTACCCAGTTTGGACGTGTCCTCTATGGCCTGGCAATCGAGCTTATTTGCGCCAACAGCTCTGAAGCTAAAGGCCGCGTGGAACGTGCGAATCAGACACTTCAGGATCGGCTGATCAAAGAAATGCGTCTGGAAGGCATTACCGGCATTGAAGCCGCGAATGCCTGGCTTGCCACTTTCATCGCTGACTTTAACCGTCGGTTTTCACGACCAGCAAGGTTCCCGAAAGATTTGCATCGTCCGGTGCAGGAAAGCCCCGATGAATTAAGAGACATCTTTGCCTGGCATGATGTTCGTACCGTGTCGAAATCACTGACCTTCCAGTACGATAAGATCCTTTATCTCATTGACACGACAGAAGAAAATAGCCGTCTTGCCTGTGAGAAAATTAAAGTGCTGGATTATCCCGATGGCACCCTCGCCTTCCACTACGGACACCGGAGCCTTGAGTGCCAGGCATTCGATAAACTGGCCTGTGTCGACCAAGGGCAGATTGTTGATAACAAACGGCTCGGGACAGTACTCAGACTGGCACAGGTAAAACAGGATGAGCGGGAAAGCGAAGGCAAACGGCAACGAAGCAAAAAATCGCTCAGCCGTAAGGCTCAGATGCGCGTCCAGGAACAGCTCAGGGCTATCAATCCCGTTCTTGCAGACCCGAGCTTGTTTGTGGCAAGTTCAAAGCGGTAGAATCGACCATCAGTACTGCGAAGTACCAGGTAACCGTGAGCTCCCAAAAGGATACTCGAGATGATTAAATTCCCGACTAAAAAGCGCGTTGATTTATATAAAAATGCCGTCAGTTCTGAGCAATTACAGCTGGATCTGGCTGCGGCTCAGGAATTTATGTTCGATGCCTGGGAAACTGATGACCTGGACGTTGTGATGAAACTCATCAGAAAAGCTATCAAGAAATCCCCGCTCTGTGCTGACGCATACTCATTCTACTGCGAGATATCTCAAGAACCTCCTGAGTCAAAAATCGGGAATCTGGAAACGGCTTTGTACGCAGCCAGTATTGCTCTTGGCGAGGATTTTCAGGAATTTGCGGGCAATTTCTGGGGATTTGTCGAAACGCGTCCATATATGAGAGCAAAAGCAGCTTTGGCTGATGCTTTATGGGAGTCAGGTAATTTCTACCCTGCCATGGCTCATTGCCGCGAAATGCTCAAGCTCAACCCGAACGACAACCAGGGGATTCGCCATTTATTAGCGAACTATTATCTTGAACTCGAAATGGTGGATGATCTGACCTTACTACTGGATGATTATTCAGAAGATGTGCGCCCGTATCTTCAGTATACACGCGCCCTCCTCGCCTACAGACAGTCATCCCCTGATGCCGATGATATCGCCAGAACTGCGATTGATTCTAACAGCCACATCCCCGGCTTGTTATCAAAATGCCGTATGCAACCGAAGTCCAACAGTGGATATATTACATAAGGTTAATTGGATGAAGCCATTGATTAAGTGAATCATAATATTAAGTCATGGATGAGAACACCTACTGCAATAGAATGGATTGTCAAACACTCATCTAATTTAATATAAGGATTTATTTTTAATGTTTAATCTAATTATGGGCGGAGAACCTGACTATTTTGAACATTGGCCCATGTATGAAAAGGTTAATGGTAGTTGTGACTTCCCAATTTCACGTATGTTAGAAGGCACCTCTGAGGACATCCGACTGAAGTTAAGCCCCTTGAATGACAAGGCACTATCTTATATTGAGAAATTACCTACGTTATTCATGTCAGAGCTTTATTCCAGAAGTAATGTTGAGTACATTACTCTTCGGCTTGGTGTTATATCAAACCTACGAACAGTTAACAAAAACGTTGAGTTTGATTTTCAAATCACTCATTCACAAGATGATGTGGTTGTAATAGACAAAGAGTTATATCAAAAAGTTTTAGAATTAGGTTCATATGGATTGAAACGTACTCACTGGGGAATAAAGTCTAGCGATTTAAATCAAACACTAGCCCTTCTAAATATAACAACAAGAAGCACCCCACTCCCTCCTGCCGAAGCACTTCCCGATGAGACCGATAATTACCCAATAATTGATAATATTCAAAGTTTCATGGCGTGTGTTTTAGAGCAAGAACATAAAGAAGATGAAGAGATCTTTTATCGTGGACATTCTGACGTATCTTATGAGTTAGCCCCATCTGTTTTCAGGAAAAACAAAAAAGGTAACTTTAAGCATTTACACAATGAATCAAGCTTAGTCCGTGAAGCCTTAACAGCAAGGCCAGCTGAGTTTGTTGATGATAAAACAATGCTAGATAAGTTAGTAAGGATGCAACATTACGGATTGCCAACTCGTTTGTTGGATATAACATCAAATCCATTAATCGCTCTGTATTTCGCTTGCTGTGACATTAGTAATAATGAACTAACAAATGAGATTGATGGACATGTGATTATTTTCAAAACCAAAAGGGAACGTATAAAATTTTTTGATTCTGATACAGTAAGTTGCATCTCAAACATATCAATGCTAAGCCAAACCTTGAAAGATCAGCTGGATTGCAATATGGACAAGGAGACTTTCAATAAAATTGAAGCTTGTCAAAAACTCATACATTATATTAAGGATGAAAAGCCTTATTTTAAAGATGTAATTTTACCAACAGATTTGGAAAGGTTAATTTTCGTTAAAGGACGAAATAATAATGAAAGAATATCATCACAGTCAGGTGCATTCTTATTATTCGGAAATAATGCTGTTTATCCAGATTTAGTATCAAATCCTGATGATTCTATGCAAGAGTTTAAAGTAGAAAAAATAGTGATCAGAAACAAAGCTAGAATAATGAAGGAACTCGCAAGGCTAAATATTACAGATGCGACTGTCTATCAGGGTATGGAAAGGACAATGAAACTAATTGCGGCCAAATTTTCCGCAGGAGATTGAGAAGCATTGAAAAGTGCCACTTATACCTTACAAGTAAAAGAGGTACTTTGAAATTTCATTTATATAGGTTTTTAAAGTTCAATAGTGCTCCTTTGTCCTAGAACACCAATAGCATGAAACCTCACAAAGTTCTGTTTCAGATAGGTTAAAGGTAATTTCAGTTGCATCTTTTCTACTATACTTCCTTTTCGAATCTTTAGGGTTATTTAGATGCTTTTGTAATTTCTGGATCGACCACCCTTTCTTGAAGTAATACACTGGGTGAGCAAGGCCTTTATAATCAATTAGCTTCGATGTAATATACTCCTCCGATAAAACATATCTATGCCACAGATCTGCAATATCAATTTCATGTATTTTTTGATATTTAAAGATAAATAGTGGTGAAATCATCTCCAATGCTTTCATTGAAAGCCATAATGGTTCTTTTTCTCCGGTATGACAAAAGTTACAACTCCATTGATATATGTTTTTTATATCATCTAAAGAACATGGCAAGTCTAGACATTTTGTGTGTTTTAACTCATTGAGGATGTGCGTAAAAGGCAACTCATAAGATTCATCATTCCTTCCATTCTTTTTAATTATATTTAAACTTCTAAATCCGATAATGCTTTTTATTTTATTTTCAAGCGCCACTCTTATTTTGAACGGAATAGAATAAACGCTAAAAACCTGACCTGCATGCTGCTCTATTGTTGCGTAAGTGTTGGGTAGGAGTGGCGAAGCGGCCAAGTGGAAAAAGGCGTGCTCTGCAATCCTAGATTGACCGTACGAGAGTACGTGCTTTCCACCTAAATAAAACCCTTTTGTTGTAGCAAATTGCTCAAGGTCTGCCGCGAAATTCTCCATTAAAACTGCTTTATCATTTTGGTGGAATTTTAAACCAAATAGTTCGTTCTCCTTATTAAGGCTTAACAATCTTTCTCCTTGTTCAATAATGATTTTTATGTGTGCTTCATTATTGGATAATAGATTTCTTTTACTCGGGAATTTACCAATGCTTTCATTGTTGGGTTTTTGTTCCCTTAGAGCGCCAAGATAACCAGTTAATTTAACAATTAGTTCATCTAATGATTTATTCATAATCCCTCCGAATCAGTAATTTTTCTATTTTCTAATAGTCAATTTCATGAAAAAAATTGTTAATACATTTAAAAAGAAAGTTTGACCAGACTCCAGAGATGCAACTGGTTCAATATCATGTGGATAAAGTTTTTGTCGATGCAGAAGTAACTCTACTGTGCTTCATGACGATAACATAGGCCAAAAGTGCCCTTTCTATTTTGCACAAAGAGGTGACACTTTAAAACTGCATTGACAAATGCTGTAACAAAAAAGTTGTAATGTCCGTGCTGGGGCTGCGGATGTTTTCCTGGACTGTTATGTTGTGATCCCAAGATGCTGCCGGTACTTCACAGGACTCATTGCACCTAATGATAGCTTGATACGTTTCTCGTTATACCAGCGTATGTACCTGTCCAGGAAGCAGATAAATTTTTCCAGCGTGATACCCGCCCAGTCTCTGCCATAGAACATTTCGTTTTTGATACGCCCGAAGAAGCCTTCACACGCAGCATTATCCGACGAGCATCCTTTGCGCGACATGGACCTTATAAGTCCGGAGGTGTTGATACGCTCGAGCCAGCCCGGCCACCGGTAATGGCCACCACGATCGCTGTGTATCACCGGTTTATCATGTTCGTTGAGCGTATCGAGTGCGTCATCGAGCATCGTATTCACCAGCGTCGCGTCCGGGCGTGTTCCTATCGACCAGCTTACAACCTGGCCATCAAAGCAGTCGATAACCGGCGACAGATAGACTTTTCCAGCCGGAAGCTGGAACTCCGTAATATCGGTCAGCCACTTCTCATTTGGCCTGCAGGAACTAAAATCCCGGGCGAGTAAATTTTCCGGTGCCGGACCGATTTCGCCACAGTAAGAGTTAAATCGTCGTCGCCTGGTGCGCTTAACAACGAGCTGCTCTTCTGCCATCACTCTGCGGACAACCTTTTCAGAAATAACCCTGTTGTTACTGCGAAGCATCGCGTGAAGGCGCCGGTAGCCGTAACAGCGGTAATTCTCCTCAAAGATATCGGCCATGATCACGCGTATTTCCGCATACTTATCGTACAGACGTTTGCTGGCTTTGTGGTAAAAATAACAGGTGCGGGCAAGTTGCAGAACGCTTAGCAACTCAGCAACGGGGTACTTTTTCTTAAGGGCATCAACTATCAGGGTTTTCTCCCTGTTTTTCAGTTTCAGAAAGCTGATGCCCAGATCTTTTTTTATCAGTTCATTCGCCTTTGTCAGTATGTCACGTTCGAGCTGCAGCTGATGAACCTGCTTCCTGAGACGCTGGATTTCACCGAGTAAAGCATCCTGATTTTTATCCTGAGGGGCTGCCTTTCGTTTGCGCATGGATTGATAAGCCTCGTCACTGATAAGGTCTTTCTTCCATTTGTACAGGACCGGGACGCTGACGCCTATGCTTTGTGCAACTTTACGCGCGGTTCCACGTCGGTTACAGAGCTCCCGGACGGCCTGAGACCTCTCTTCCGGGCTGAAGCATTTGCTTGTGCCTGAGCGAATGACCAGGGGACGCGCATTTGGGTAAAACTCTTCAATCCAGCGCTTTAGAATTTCGTTACTGGGGTAGCCGATGGCTCGGCGAGTGTACGACAGGCAACCACCGTGAGGAAGATAATGCTCAACAGCAGCAATTTTCTGTGTACGTGAATAGCGTTCTCTTGGCTTTAATTCCCTGGGTAAATCGCCCTTCTCTTCATAAACCCGAACCCAACGGCCCAGCTGTTTTGTGGAAGGATATCCCAGCTCCATGACGACAACGGAGGCTTTCTTTCCGTACCGGTAATAGAGTTCGACGGCCCGAATCCGGTCCTCGTATGAATGCATAAATTAACTCCTGAAGGTCCAGGAATTTGTCCACACTTCCACCTTCAGCTGCTACATAGTTTTGGTCATGACGATTTATTAAAAGGCTCATAAAGGTTCAAATCATTACATAATAACTATTATTGTTTCTTATCAATAAATTATGGAAAAACATACCTTGACCGAGGCATCCATAGTGCTATGTTTACGGTAAGCGACACAGCGCTTGGGCTGCACTCCTGAGGGACCATGACATTCGAGGATGATGCCTGTCTGCTATGTCAGGTTGGTCAAACCCTTCGCCCCGCAAGCGAGACAATCAGCAAGGAAGATTAATAGTATTGGCAATCTGTAGCGAAGAGTTGCAGTACTGCCCCTTCCATCATCCACAATGATAGCTATCAGTAAGTTAACGAAAATGAGAGTGCATCGGAAATGCTCGAAGTTGAATTTCAGGAATGGTTGAAGAGCAGAGGCGCCAAAACGCAAGCAGGCCTCAATTCCCGTATTTATGCTGTCAAAACTATAGAAAAAAATCTCGCAGCACTTGGTTCTCCTCATGCAGATCTGGATGCAGCCTACCAGGCGGATGGATTTGCGCAATTGCGGCAGCGGATCAAAGAGATTCGCCGTGATGCCAAAGACAACGGCAATGACTATCGGTTACTAATGCCTGAATCAGAGCAACCGCTTAACCGATTGTCCAACTGGAATAGCTGGCTCGGACAATATGGACGTTTTCTGAGCGGTGATGACTCTCAGGCCGACGAAATTCGGGATTATGTCCTTGAAAACTACATCACCCCAGCCAGAGAGCGAGGTGACGCAAGTGTCACCCTGGTAGTTGGTCCTCTGAATACTGAAATGGGTCTCGACAAGGGATGGCCGAACATCTGTCAGGCTCTTGATGGTCAAAAATTTCAGGAACTAGCGGATGTTCCCCCTCCGGTGACGGAAGGGCCTAAAAAGAGCACAACCCGGAAATATACGTTCATCCTTACGGAAGGAAGCGAACTGGTGGCCCAGACTAAACCAACTCCGACTAACCTTATTTTTTACGGTCCTCCAGGTACCGGAAAGACCTATCACACGGCGAGGGAAGCCGTAGCGCTCTGCGATGGCAAAGATGCCTATCCGAACTCAAAAGATGGGCGTGCGGCCCTGATGGCGCGCTATAACGAACTGATGGCAGAAAAGAGAATCTCTTTCGTCACATTCCACCAGAGCTATGACTACGAAACCTTCGTTGAGGGCCTTCGTCCAGAAATCGGTGAAGATGAGTCTTCGTCTGCTGGATTCAGACTCATGCCTACGCCGGGGCTCTTCAGAGAAATTTGTGCCCTTGCCGATCAGGCCAGAACACAACCCCGTGCACAGACAGATGCCTCGGCACTGCAACTATCCCAGAAACGCTTCTGGAAAATGGGGCAAGGGACAATTGGCACCGAAGACGATGTGTATGAAGATGCCCGCGACAATGGGTATATCGCTCTGGGGTGGGGTGGGACCATAGACTGGAGCGCGGATAGATTCTCATCGTTCAACGCGATTCATGATGAATGGATCAAGCAAAATCCAGGGAATCTGACGCCTAGTAACTGGACGCAAACCTATCCCTTCCGTTGCGAAATGAAGCCTGGTGATATCGTGATTGTCCCTTACGGGAACACTGCGTTTCGCGCTATCGCTGAAATAACTGGTGATTACTATTTCGTTCCTGAAGCCGAAGGTTACTATGCCCACCGCCGCCCAGTTCGCTGGCTACTGACCCTTGATGAACCACTGCCACTCGATACAATTATCGATGGTAACTTCACCATGCGGACGCTCTATTCCATTGCCACCAGTCGTGTGAATATCCCGGCGCTAGGCAGACTGCTCTCGAGTACAGAGAACCTGGATAATAGTTCCGATGTTAAAGGACAACCAGAACAATTCGTCCTCATTATTGATGAGATCAACCGGGCAAATATCTCGAAAGTGTTCGGTGAACTGATTACGTTAATTGAGCCGGATAAACGTCTTGGAATGCCTGATGCACTCACCGTAACTCTGCCTTATTCGAAAAAGAAAGATTTTGGCATCCCCGCCAACCTTCATATCATAGGCACCATGAATACCGCCGATCGATCCATCGCATTGCTCGACACAGCATTAAGGCGGCGATTCAACTTCCGGGAAATGGCTCCCGACGCGACCCTGCTAAGTGAAGTAGAGGGGATCGATCTCAAAGCCGTTCTTACCACCATCAACCAGCGTATTGAATATCTTATAGGTCGGGAATATCGCATTGGACACGCCTTCTTTATCAATTGTGAATCCAGGGCACAAGTTGAAGATGCAGTGCGCAATAAGGTCATACCGCTGTTACAAGAGTATTTCTTCGAGGACTGGAGCCGAATCGCGGCAGTGCTGGGCGATGGTTTTATGCAGGAAGCGCAGATTTTACCGCCACCCGGAATAGAGGGGGAACCATTATCAAGCTGGTCGGTACGTGCACCGTTCATAAATGACGCCTTTGATCGACTGATAGGCAAAACCAGAACGTTAAATGTCACCGATCTTGAGGTGGCTGGTGAATCGAAAGAATGACGCACCTCACGGTTCGCGAATGGGGTGGTGTTTGTGTGAACACTGAAAGCAGCATAAACGCTCCTCATGCTTTTACCCGCCCTCAGGCTAACGCGCTGCTTACGGCGGCGCGCGAGCATCCGCTGGCAAATCAGCACGGTACTAATATCTTAATCGATCGCCATAGCAAAATTATTGCCGGGCAAATGGTTGGGGTCATTGCCGCTCCGGGATGTAGTCTTGAGATCCTGCCCAAATTCGACGACGAGACGATAGAACCGGACGCCACAATACGCAATCGCCTGATACGTATGCTTGATGTCGCCCTCGGCCTTAAACTCGGCAATGGACAGGCTGCAACAATGGCGAGACAAGCTGAAAGCTTACTTGAGATACTCATCCGCTTGTTCGCCGAGCGACTCTTATCTGAAGTACATCGGGGATTACCGCGCACCTATTTGGCACAGGAAGACGATTTGCCCTCATTGCGCGGAAGGCTCAATATCAAACGACAATTCACTACGCTTGCCGTCCGCCCCGACCGTCTCGCCTGTCGTTACGACGAACTGTCGGCTGATACCGCCCTGCTTCGAATTATGAAGGCGTGTGTAGTTCTGCTTCACCATTATGCCCGCGCTGCTGATACGCTCCGTCGTCTGAATGAATTGCGCATCCTGTTATCGGGTGTTAGCGACGTCCCTTTCAGTCATCTGCCGTGGTCACAGGTACGGATCGACCGAACCAATCATCGCTGGGAAGCCCTCTACAATCTGGCACGTCTTCTCCTGCGACGCGACTGGCAAGCTACACACCACGATAAACGAGCGCAGAACGGGATTACACTGCTTTTCCCAATGAACGACCTGTTCGAGGCATATATAGCGGCGCTGGCGAAGCGTGCTGTACGCGGTACGGAATGGACGGTTCGTGCACAGGCAGGCAGGTTATACTGTCTGATCGAGGACGTAAAAGAAGGCAAACCACGCTTCCAGACCCGACCAGATCTGCTTATCGAGCGGAACCATCAGATTGTTATGATCATAGACACTAAATGGAAGCGTATTGGTCGTCATCCCGAAGATGCCAGGCATGGCATATCGCAGGCTGATGTCTACCAGATGATGGCCTATGCACGGATTTATCAATGCCCACAAGTTATGCTTCTCTATCCACATCATGCAGGTCTGGGAACGCAACCTCTGAATGCAGGCTATAGGATTCTAGCAGGCAAGGAACAATTACAGGTGGCTAGTGTGAATCTGGTTCTCGATGAGGACAAGATTGTCGAGCAGTTAATTAACCTACTCAGCATCAACACGCAGTGAGGTGAAAAGGCGAGACCGGTGCACCTTGAGGCTCGGCACGGCTTTGTTGAATAAATCAGATTTCGGGTAAGTCTCCCCCGTAGCGGGTTGTGTTTTCAGGCAATACGCACGCTTTCAGGCATACCTGCTTTCGTCATTTTGTTCAGCGCTCGTACCAGGGCCATAGCCTCCGCAACCTGGCCATCGTAGTCACGCAGCGTCAGTGAACCCCCGAACAGCTCTTTTACCCGGTACATCGCCGTTTCCGCTATCGAGCGACGGTTGTAATCTGTTGTCCATTTCCACCGCGCATTACTCCCGGTCATTCGCTGATTAGCCACTGCACGGTTACGGTCTGCATATTCACCGGGCCAGTAACCCGCACCTTTTCGGGGACGGATAAGGGCGCTGATTTTCTTACGCCGCAGTTCATCGTGACAGAGCCGGGTGTCGTAAGCGCCGTCTGCCGATGCTGCCCTGATTTTTCTGTGAGTCTGCCGGATAAGACCCGGGAAGGCTTCTGAGTCCGTCACATTGTTCAGCGACAGGTCTGCACAGATGATTTCATGTGTTTTGCTGTCAACTGCCAGATGCAACTTTCGCCATATACGACGGCGTTCTTTGCCGTGTTTTTTGACTTTCCATTCGCCTTCACCAAAGACCTTCAGCCCGGTGGAATCAATCACCAGATGCGCGATTTCACCTCGGGTGAACGTTTTGAAACTGACATTAACCGACTTTGCGCGCTTGCTGACACTGGTGTAATCCGGGCAGCGCAACGGAACATTCATCAGTGTAAAAATGGAATCAATGAAACCCTGTGCAGCCCGCAGGGTCAACCTGAACACGCGTTTAATGACCAGAACGGTGGTGATGGCGAGATCAGAATAGCGCTGAGGTCTTCCCCGTGATGAAGGCGTTGCCGACTCATACCAGGCCTGAATAGCTTCATCATCCAGCCAGAAAGTTATGGAGCCACGGTTGATGAGGGCTTTATTGTAGGTGGGCCAGTTGGTGATTTTGAACTTTTGCTTTGCCACGGAACGGTCTGCGTTGTCGGGAAGATGCGTGATCTGATCCTTCAACTCAGCAAAAGTTCGATTTATTCAACAAAGGCAGTAACGTATTGAACGCAAGATATTTTAATATTGTATTTATGGTTACTTTTTCTTCTTCATCATGTGTAGTAAATTGAAGGGACAACTTCCTGACGACATCAATGGATAATGATCATGGCTACCAATCCTGACGGATACCTCTCTTATTTGAAACCAGGCAGTACTGACTGGAAAGCATTAGATTATAAATCATATATATATTGGCGTGATCGCAGGCAGAACAAAATATTAGAAGATGCAGGCACACCAATTCCGCAACCATTACCTCTATCCGAAGGAGAAAATAAAAAATTAAAAGACAACCAAGCATATGTTAATGAATTTTTATTAAAATCATTACAATTCCCTAACCTCTCATTCTTCGCTGGTAGCGGCACGTCACTTGGTGATGTTGGTGGACCAAGCATGTGGGATCTTTGGAAGTTTGCAATGTGGGAAAACCCTTTATTGCTAGAAAATGGGCAATTGAAGCCAGATGCAATAACTGTTTGTGATAAAGTAAGATATTCAGAACGAGACTACCCAAACATTGAACACTTTCTTTCAAATTGTGAAGCATACTTAGCTTTCCATGATGATGAAAATGTATTGAATTTTTTAAACCAAGTTAAATTGATTATTTTAGACAAATGTCGTTCATTTATTGATGATGGAAATTGCGATCTTACAGCCTACGTGAATTTACTTCAAAAAATGGCAAGAAGAAGAGTAAGAGACCCTAGGCTTAAAGTTTTTACCACTAACTATGATTTAACTTTTGAAACAGCTGCTTCAGAATTAGGAATGATGGTAGTAGATGGTCTTTCCTATACAGGCCTTCGTAGGTTCGATGGTAAGTACTTTAACTATGATGTCGTGAAAAGAGATGAAAACGAGCACGAATTTATAGAAGGTGTATTCCAATTATTCAAACTTCACGGCTCAGTTAGTTGGATAAGAAAAGATGGGCAAATCTATGAATCTAACAAACCTGAAGCCACAAACGCTTGTCTAATTTATCCTGCCAAAGGTAAATACCAACAAGCTTTTATCCAACCTCACTTGGAGTTACTTTCAAGACTTCTTGATTTCTTAAGAAAAAAGAATAATTGTCTAGTGATATCTGGGTTTGGTTTTAATGATGATCACCTTTCTGAGCCAATTTATTCAGCAATTAAATCGAATCCGAGCATGCGATTAATTGTTGTGGATTATAAATGTGCAACCCATATACAAAACAATGGAGAAAACGGCTCAAGCAAATATTGGCCATTGCTAATGGAACTTGCATTATCAGGATATGATATACATTTTATAAACTCCTCATTTATTGATTTTGTCAAACTAGTTCCTAATCTCAAAGCATTAACACCAGCCGAACAATTAGCTAAAATCATAAAACAAGTTGGAGCTAACGATTAAATATGAAAAACATAACACTTCAACTTGGAATTCTAAGAAACGATCTAAAGGTGGGAGTTATTTCATCAATTTTCGCTCAAACCGTCAGAGTTAACCTAAATTATGCCGGTGAAATTAGCGGCACATATTTAGATGGCTCTAGATATGGTAAAGGCGAAGTTGGGGAAATATTATTAATTGAAGGTCAACAATCCATAGTATTAGGGCGATTAATAGAAGTTAAACTACCCGAACGTGATAGAGGAGAGATATCTGGTGAGTTACATAAGAACTATAAAGTTGATGCCGTAGGGGTAATTCAATTACTTGGTACAATAGATCCATCGAATTTCCGTATTGATTCAGGAATAAAATCCTACCCTCGATTAGGTGATAGAGTTTACTCTGCTCCTTTGGACTTTATATCTTTAATCCCAGAACTAATTAATAAAGGTCTCGTAAGTGATGAGGAAGAACGGGTCGGAATTGTTTTAGGATATATTTCAGGAGGTTCTACAAGTATAGTCACAGTTGAGCCAGATAAACTTTTTGGAAGACATTGCGCCATTCTTGGTGCTACTGGAGGAGGAAAAAGCTGGACAACAGCTAAACTGATAGAAGAATGCTCTAATTATGAAAATTCCAAGACAATAATCATTGATGCAACAAGCGAATATAGATCATTTCAATCAGAACACTGCTTACATTACCATTTAAGCTCACCAATAAATAAAAACATTAACTCCTTAGAGTTTAGAATACCACCTACTGATTTCATTGAATCAGATTTTGTTGCTATGTTTGATCCCTCTGGTAAGGTTCAGGGACCTAAACTTAAAGAGGCCATAAAAAGCCTTAGATTAGTATCATTAGACCCAACCATTGCAACTGATGGTATTTTGAAAAAAATAAACCAACCTAAAACAGATTATCGCCGCGCGATGAATACAGGAGATAACTCAAAACTTGTTGATAATCCATCCCAACCTTTTGATATAACTAAACTCATAAAGCAAATCGTTCAGGAATGTTGTTACGACAATGGTGACAATTCTTGGGGAAACGCTGCAACTCAAGACTTAAGCTATTGCTCTTCTCTTTTAACAAGAATTCAAGCTGTCACTTATGCGAGCTCATTAAAATCTGTTTTTAATAGTGGCGAGGAAATTGAAACATTAGGAACAATATTAGAATCCTTTTTATTGTCTAATAAACGGGTGCTCAGGTTATGCCTTAGTGATGTAAGCTATGAATTCTATGCAAGAGAAATTCTTGCAAATGTTATTGGAAGAAAGCTTTTAACACTAGCTCGTCTAGAAAAATTCAGACTTAATCCATTATTAGTCATAGTAGACGAAGCCCATAACTTTCTTGGTAAGCGAGTGGGATCAGAAGATCATGCGGTTAAACTTGATGCTTTCGAGATGATCGCAAAAGAAGGTCGAAAGTATGGCCTAAATATTTGCCTAACAACACAAAGGCCTAGAGATATTACAGAAGGTGTACTTAGTCAAATTGGAACCTTGTTAGTCCATCGTTTAACGAATGATAGAGATAGAGATGTTGTTGAGCGAGCTTGTGGTGAAATTGATAAATCTGCAGCATCATTTTTACCAAGCCTCAAGCAAGGAGAAGTTGCTCTGGTTGGTGTTGATTTCCCAATCCCCATGACTATACAAATAGACAAGCCTATATATCCTCCTGAATCTGATTCTCCAGGATACAGTAAAATATGGAAAAAATGATATACAGGGTCTTACGACCCTGTTTGAAGTAACATCAATTAAATAGGGCTTTTACCAAAATCATAGGGCGTTATATAGCCCTGTGCATTTATATAAAGGTAATCAGCCCACCACTGCACCATCAGTCTCCGCTCTTCCAAATGCTCGGACGTTGAAGTGGTTTGCTGGCCTGTAGGCTTTGGCCTTTCGGGCCGTATCGTCAGAATTGACGGCGTGCGAGTACAAAAGAGGTCGCCCAGTGGCGACCTTCCTTTATTTGTATCTGCATCAGAAAAAAGGCGGGCGGCGGAGATACCGCCCCTGAGGAACAACGAGGATCTTTATCGTTATTTTTCTGAGAGATTGGAATAAGGGAGCGGCGGCAACGCCCATTGATGGGGGGAGAAACCCCAAACGCGCCGCGCTCGTGCCAGTTAACATCATGGCAAGATGGCCCGGAGGAGAGCCGGGACTTATTGCGGTTGTTAGACCGTGGCAAAACCCATCGCGGAAGGCTAATACCACGGCATGGGAATAAGCGGCGCTGGAAAGCAAAGATGGCCCATGCAAGGTATCAAGGAGCCAGCGCCTGAGAGGAGATTAAATTACGTTCAATTGGCTGTAGTTCGCAGTAGGCTCTTTCGATTCTATTAATCATTCCGCTCTTACATTTAACACGAATGATAATCATTATCAACAAATGTCACATCAAAGATGATGGCTACACAATGATTATTTTTGTCAGCCTATTGCTAATCAAAACTCTGTCATATCTAATAATTTGCATCAATGAAAACAGTCACCTCTCGAGCACAACACATGAAAACACTCAAAAGAATTTTGATGTTCATCGGCATATTCATCGCAATCAAAGTCCTTTTTTTTATTATTAATGATGCGAATAGCATACAGACTGAGCATGATATTAAAAGAGAATCACACGATTCCAGCGCTACACAAACAAAGCAAGATACATCAGTATCTGACAAGGCAGAGCCCACCTTGTCCTCAGCTTCCACTGTATCGAACACTGTCAATGATGTACCAAGACCTGGTTACCATCGATATATCGTTGGAAGTGGCATTAGTGTTGAACTACCAGAAAGTTGGTCATTATTAACTCATAATCAAATCATGGGAATAAAGAAAAAATCAGGAACAGCGAATGAAACGCCGAGCAACACTACAATTGCAGCGAACTCAAGCCAATATGCAAATCTAAATGAAGGAGTTTTCAGGGCATCCTTCACGGGTGAGAGCCTGAAAGCCGAAGACCTTAAAGCGGTAAGTAGAGCAGAACTGGATGATCTCTGCAAAAGCATGAATGATGGCCTTGCTAAAGGTTTGGCAAAGCAAGGGATGGCTTTAACACGAAATGCTTATTGTTCCATTACTAAAATATCCAACAAAGACGCACTTTCGATCGGTTATCAGCGAACTGATTTGAATTCAAATGGATTGTGGGATGTGTTTATTTACCAAGTACCTGTAAACGGTCAAGCCGCCATGTTCACAACATCCTATAAAACAAATGCAAGCCCGCAGGTACAGATTCAGATAGTGGATATTCTCAATAGCATTAGGTGGTAGTAAGACATCGAGCATCAAAGGAAGCCTGCCAGCCTCCTCTCAGGTGGATACAGTGCTGATAATGTCGCTGTAGCGATCAGGATCAGCCGCTTGGAATGCTCCTGCTGCTTCACGCGCACGGCGGAGCGCTTCCTCATCCATAACATGAGGTGTAAAGACACTAGCCCCAGCACCCAGACTCTTTTTGATGCGGTTGGACTTCTGTTTTTTGCAGGTTACTGGCGCAACGGCGGGCGCTGTTGTTGGTTTCCAGTCTGGATGGCAGATCAGATAGTCATCAACGGCGCTTTTTACAGCGTCCTGCCGCTGTTCTTCCTCCAGTTGCTCTGGAGTTTTCCCCAGAAGCGCGGCGGCAATGCCATCTCTGACTTTTTGCAATGTTGTTTTCATTCTTATGGTTCCTGTACAGGGCCAGCCCGTCACGGGCGCAGCGATACGCCAGCCAGATGATGGGCAGGTAAGGTAAGATTTCTAAGAGGTTCAATTCTGGAACTATCAGGCTGTTGCTTACTGGCTCGCCTGTTGGCTTTTTCTAATGCAGCCCGCTTTACGCGGGTTAGCTCCGCTAACGTCACCTCGTGACACTGGACTAACGCGGCGAACCGGGTTTAACCGGATAGGCTTAAATTTGCTCGCGGCTTTTCGAGCTATAACACGGCGGTATTCAACGCATAGCGCATCGTCGTATGGCGGGAACCGTGGAGCCATTGCGGCATCGGTGACGCCATTCTGCCTGAGTGACATCACCACCCAGTACAGCGACAATCCCGGCGCCGTACATATGGCGCTTAAATCAGCCCCCTCGTTAAAACTGGTAAAGGCCAGTCGGGAGTTCTGGTAGGAATTGGCCTTAGCAAAGCGCCTGCATCGCGGGTTATAGCTGTTGTCGTAAAGGTTCTGTACCTTTTCCAGCGGCAGACGAAGCATTAGCGCGACCTTTCCAGGAAGCATTCCAGCGATTAAAAGGTGTTTGCACTTCTGCATGATATCGCCATCACGGCAACGCCGCTTGTACAGGCGAGTCAGGTCGGGTAATTCTGGATCTGGGAGTGGCTCTGGTTCGGTACAGCCCGCTTTACGCGGGTTAACTTCGTTAACGTCACCTGGTGACGCTGGTTCGTTCTGGTCTGTATTCTGGGTGGCGGTCAGCGCCTTACGTTTATCAATCATTTATCCTCTACGATTTAAAAAGTTTTTTTCAGCTTCTGCTTCTCTGATCTTGAGGTGTTCACCAATCAGATTATCAAGGGCGATACCCTCAACACCCCACATTACGCCGTAGTCGGCAAGGCCATCATCACCAACATACGACCAGTGGCGAAGATCATCCAACGGAGCCATAATCCGGCCTGTGGTTTCCTCTGGCTCTGGTTTCTCAGGTGGAAACACCGCATCATCTTTATATTCCTGCGCTTCCTGGCTCACCTCATGATTACCAGCGGCGCGATCATCGCTGCTGCCGTTATCGTCAGATGCCACACTATCGCGCTGTCCAGAATCATCTGGGGCAGACTCATCGGCTATACCAGGACTCTGATCAGCGGGTGTGTCTGCGGGCTGGTTCCTGAGTTCGCCTGTTGGCGCATCAGTCGATGATGTAGCAGTGGCTGCTGCCTGTTCTGCCTGCGGTGTTTCGGCCTCTTCGACCTCTTCATGACCATTGTCATTCCCGTGTTTCTCCTCGGATTTTTTTGGCGCTTTCCGTTTCCCAGGGGCTTTGTTGAATAAATCGAACTTTTGCTGAGTTGAAGGATCAGATCACGCATCTTCCCGACAACGCAGACCGTTCCGTGGCAAAGCAAAAGTTCAAAATCACCAACTGGCCCACCTACAATAAAGCCCTCATCAACCGTGGCTCCATAACTTTCTGGCTGGATGATGAAGCTATTCAGGCCTGGTATGAGTCGGCAACGCCTTCATCACGGGGAAGACCTCAGCGCTATTCTGATCTCGCCTGAAGTGGTTTACTGAATTTGGCCACCTGAACAGAGGTGATATGCTCACCTCAGAACAACACAGGTGCGATAATGAAAAAAAGAAATTTCAGCGCAGAGTTTAAACGCGAATCCGCTCAACTGGTCGTTGACCAGAACTATACCGTGGCAGATGCAGCCAGCGCTATGGATGTCGGCCTTTCCACAATGACGCGATGGGTGAAACAATTACGTGATGAGCGGCAGGGAAAAACACCAAAAGCCTCACCCATTACCCCGGAACAAATTGAAATCCGAGAGCTCAGAAAAAGCTACAACGTATTGAAATGGAGAATGAAATATTAAAAAAGGCTACCGCGCTCTTGATGTCAGACTCCCTGAACAGTTCTCGATAATCGGGAAACTCAGGGCGCGTTATCCTGTGGCCACTCTCTGCCATGTGTTCGGGGTTCATCGCAGCAGCTACAAATACTGGAAAAACCGTCCTGAAAAGCCAGACGGCAGACGGGCTGTATTACGCAGTCAGGTACTTGAACTGCATGGCATCAGCCACGGCTCTGCCGGAGCAAGAAGCATCGCCACAATGGCAACCCAGAGAGGATACCAGATGGGGCGCTGGCTTGCTGGCAGACTCATGAAAGAGCTGGGGCTGGTCAGTTGCCAGCAGCCGACTCACCGGTATAAGCGTGGTGGTCATGAGCACGTTGCTATCCCGAATCATCTTGAGCGACAGTTCGCCGTAACGGAACCAAATCAGGTGTGGTGCGGTGATGTGACCTATATCTGGACGGGTAAGCGCTGGGCGTACCTCGCCGTTGTTCTCGACCTGTTCGCAAGAAAACCAGTGGGCTGGGCCATGTCGTTCTCGCCGGACAGCAGGCTCACCATGAAAGCACTGGAAATGGCATGGGAAACCCGTGGTAAGCCAGTCGGGGTGATGTTCCACAGCGATCAAGGCAGTCATTATACGAGCAGGCAGTTCCGGCAGTTACTGTGGCGATACCGGTTCAGGCAGAGTATGAGTCGGCGTGGAAACTGCTGGGATAACAGCCCAATGGAGCGCTTCTTCAGGAGTCTGAAGAACGATGGGTGCCGGCGACGGGCTATGTAAGCTTCAGCGATGCAGCCCACGCAATAACGGACTATATCGTTGGATATTACAGCGCACTAAGACCGCACGAATATAATGGTGGGTTACCACCAAACGAATCAGAAAACCGATACTGGAAAAACTCTAACGCGGTGACCAGTTTTTGTTGACCACTTCAGCTTGCCCGACAGCACATTCAGATATAAATTTGTGAGGTCATTAAACCTACAGGAGCAGATGTGGAATACTTCAGCGACAAAGAAAGAGGCCCCGTTCAACGGATAAATAACGAAGTAACAACTAAAGTCTGGGCTGGGCTTGTTTCATACATTAATGTTCTGGTAAACAACGGATACTTCGGTAAAGACTTTCCTGAAGAATGTCCCGATGGGCAGGGATGCGTAGGCACCGAGGTCAAAGACCTCAAAGCCTCGTTACAGGCTGAGATACCAAATCTTGACTGGCCATTGGCAACAGAAGTTGAATCAGAGGAATCGTCATCTTGGTCTAGGGAGATGATACCTTTTGTTCCAAACTATCTGGATGTAATGGATTTACTCCAGTTCTGCTATAAACATGTGGCCATGCCTGTTAAAGGGGGCTATCACAGCTATTTCAGGCATTACCACTTTGACGATTTTCAAATTGAAGCTGGTAAAGAAGAATTTAGGGAAAAGGTAAACACAATATTTGCCAGAAACGGCCTTGCTTACGAGCTTCTTGTATCAGGTGATATCATTCGAATGCTAAGCCCGGAACTGAAGCAAATGATGGCAAGCATAAGCATTCCTGTAGAGAAAGAGTTACGCAGCATGCTCATGCGCGCGAATGAAAAAATAATCAACTATGATGTCACCATTCGTTATGATGCACTTAAAGAGCTTTGGGACTTTTGGGAGCGGCTCAAAAGCATATCTTACCCAACTGACAAAAGAGAGTCTGTGAAGAAGTTACTTGATGCGGCAGCCCATACATCGGAATTTAGATCGATTTTAGAAATAGAGGCAAAAGCACTTACAGATATTGGAAATAGTTATTTCATTCGCCATACCGAAATGAAACAGATCAAGATTCAGGAAAGTGCTCATATCGAATATCTATATCAGCGCATGTTCAGCTTGATACATCTTTTACTAAAAACACTTCCAAGTTGATATTATTGCTTTTTCAGCAGGCTATGGAGGTAATGGTGCCAACTTACTGATTTAGTGTACGATGGTGTTTTTGAGGTGCTCCCGTGGCTTACATCTCCATCAGTTGTCCCTCCTGCTCAGCTACTGAAGGCGTGGTGCGTAACGGTAAAAGTACTGCCGGACATCAGCGCTATCTCTGCTCTCACTGCCGTAAAACATGGCAGCTACAGTTCACTTACACCGCCTCTCAGCCCAGTACACACCAGAAAATTATTGATATGGCCATGAATGGCGTCGGATGTCGCGCCAGTGCACGCATTATGGGCGTTGGCCTCAACACGATTTTACGACACTTAAAAAACTCAGGCCGCAGTCGGTAAACTCACGCATACAACCGGGCAGTGACGTCATTGTTTGCGCGGAAATGGACGAACAGTGGGGTTACGTCGGCGCTAAATCACGCCAGCGCTGGTTGTTTTACGCGTATGACAGGATACGGAGGACGGTTGTGGCGCACGTATTCGGTGAACGCACGCTGGCCACGCTGGAGCGTCTTCTGGGCCTGCTGTCGGCCTTTGAGGTCGTGGTATGGATGAAGGATGGCTGGCCGCTTTATGAATCACGCCTGAAGGGAGAACTGCACGTTATCAGCAAGCGATATACGCAGCGCATTGAGCGGCATAACCTGAATCTGAGGCAGCATCTGGCAAGGCTGGGCAGGAAGTCACTGTCGTTCTCAGAATCGGTGGAGCTGCATGACAAAGTCATCGGGCATTATCTGAACATAAAACACTATCAGTAAGTTGGAGTCATTACCAAAATACGTTACAGCCAACTTTGGACTCAATGGGATCCTTCATGAACTTAACCGATTTATTTATCACTTCCAGTCAACAGAGATTTATAGCCTGGAGAATAGAGCGAAGCGTGCGTTACCTGAGATAATTCCAGTCGTCTTGTATTTTTTAACATCATGTAGCCCAAGGTATTTCTATCCACAATTTCTTTTTGGTAAATCGAGCTGGAAAGTAAAAACCTTCACTGATTATCAACTTTATTTCATAATCCTACATGAAATATCCCATCATATCCTTGAACACCCTCAACGAGTCAGTTTGATAAAGGATTATGTTGAACGTCAGAACAAAATTAAGCAGTTTGAATATGAAGCCGATACATTAGCAAATGTACTTATGGCTTCGTCGATTATAACGGAAGGAAATGACGAACCACGAAGTAAGCATTCAGTCATTGTTTATGCGGACGCAATTGAGGCGGTCGAGCTTCTTTTTGAACATATGAACTTCATTGAAGAAATGGAGGAGATCATACGTCATAGATTCGGGTCATTTATAAATATTTCATCAACTAAAGGTGCACATCCGGAAGCATATACTCGCCTTGAGTATTTTCATAGAATTTTTGATAAGAATAGACAACTTTCTGAAACTGCACTGTATGCAAGGAATTTATATAACAGAATGACCAATTATTGCCTTGAGCTTTCTAATGATGAATTGGCGTCATTGATGAGAGATTATCTTGTCTGATCTAGTGTGAGCTCAACTGTTGAATAAAAGTGTTGCATCCATTGGTTGAACTCACTGTACGAAGCGACAAGCTACTAAGTTGAAGATCCGCTGTAAGCGAGGAATCGGCATGCGACTCACACGCTTAACTAGCAGTTTTTTTCATCATCGCGATGAATTGGGATTGATGTTAAAGATTGAAAAGTTGATGTAATCCTCGGGATAAAGATGATAGGTAAATGCATTGAATGAATTATTTTCATCAAAGATCAGCGAATATTCATTTGATCTCAAACTTGATAAATCATTCGATATATTATCAATGCCTAGAGGCTTTAAAAATTTTTCAAATGTTTTTGTGTAAGAGTCTATCACGTCAAAATTAATTACTTCATATGATTTTCCTTCAACCAGGTTACTTGAGCCATTCATTATTTCACATCTCCCATTGCTAATGGCGCAGTATATCTTGGCATGAAAGTCATTTTTATTTTTTAATTCGCCAATCAACTTGGATCCCAAGTTAAAACTTTCCATCTGCTCATAGCTTATTTCATTTGTTTTTGAAAAGGACTCTTTAAACACTTTAGATTGACCATTCCTTACTAACATGGAGGTATTTTCTGGATTTAAACGGTTTAGCAAATTAAGCCAAGAATCTACTTTCCCTTGGCTTTTAAGGAACTGATGGCCAACAAAAGGAGATATTATGTAGATTTTCGCATAAAGGAAATTCCACCTAGCAATCAATTTATAAAGCCATGTCATTATGGTGGTTTTCGAATAAACGCCAAAAATCACATCTGATAGTTCTCTTGAACCAAATATATTCACAATTGAGAATGCTTGTGCTTCGAATGAGTTATTTTCTTGGTATCGACTTACAAAATTTGCATCATGTTTTTTTCCGCATTTACATTCAAAAGGAAACTTAATCATGATATTATTTGGAGCCGGCCCTCTAGATTGAGAGAGGGACCAATTTGTGAAATCCCAGTGTTTTTTTGCTATTACTTCCCATTTACTCTTTAGAAGCTCAAATGAAATTATTTCCAGATTCTCTTCACAGTCATCACATATGTAAAGAGGGTGGTTGTAAAAATCGTAATCCGTATTCCTCTCTGTTAATACAGTGTTTTTATCAATGAAGTCTGTTAGCAGTGGTAGATCTTTGTATTTTAACAGTTTGGCTTCATCATTGTCAGAGTTTATATAAAAATCTGTTTTCTCCCAACCGCTACTAGGTCCAGAGTAGTCTGGATTTACGATATTAACTTTAAATATTCCAGCACATTTATCACAGGTCCCAATCATCACTCCATCCTCTTCTATATCAGGAATAATGATGCTGCTTCCTGGAATTGTAGTTGAAGATGTGTGAACTTCATGATACTCAATCGTAGTTGTACAGTGAGGGCACTTACCATGAAAATGCATGGTTTTATCACGGTCTATAAGGTGAAATTTCATTCTCCGTAAGAATTCATGAATAATCTCAAATTCCATATTTACTCCGAAAATCCCGTATTAGTTATAGAGTGGTTAATTACCATATTCTGTTGATTAATGATGCCATAATCCTTAATCTATTTCCTTAGCTATGTCCGCTTCTGGCACAAAGCAGACGTTAAGACTTACAGCATCGGGAAACTTCTGGATGCCGCGTCAGCGGCATGGAGGCGCCAGATGAGGTTACATGTGTCTGTGGAGTCAAATGGCGCCGAAAGCCCGGCGTAGCCGGTTACCTGGCTATAAACTCTGCCACCCTACCCCCTGCCCTGATTAGCCTTAACCCGCTCACAGCAATGAAGAAGTAAAAGTAATCCCTTTTAACCCCGGTGAGCGGGCTTTACGGCGTTTACGACGTAAAGGGCGTGATTTCCGGGGCCTTAGCGGCGGCAGCTTGCTGCTGACGCTTAGGGGGATGTTCACAAAAAATTTCAGCGACACCAGGTAACTTAACACGGTAGCTTGTATCTAACAGTTTGTGGTGATTAGCTACCACCACTGAAGCAGAGTGAGCCGCCCCCTTCCCTTAAGGTCAGAAAAGTCGGCACCGCTGAACCTTGATTTGCAGCATATGGCCCTCCGCTTCACCTTTCACGCCAGCACATCAGGTTGAACGGTTACCGGGAGCTCGACTCCGTATGTACAAGGCGAACAGGCGTGACGGTTTATGTGAGAGGAGTTTGACCATGTTTCCAGTCGGCATTGACGTAAGTAAAAACACCCTGGATCTTTGCATGCTTTATGACGGTATCAAAGGACGCATAAAAACCCGTAACATCCAGAATAACAGACATTCAGTTGAAAATATTCTTCGCTGGCTCAGGCTCCAACATTGCAGTCCGGAAGATGTTCATGTGGTAATGGAAGCTACCGGTGTTTATCACGAACGGCTGGCCACTGAATTACATGATGCCGGTTTCCGGGTTTCTCTGGCCAACCCTCACCGTAGTCGGGAGTTTGCGCGTGGCATGGGAATCATGACAAAAACGGATAAGGTGGATGCGTATATGCTGGCCTGTTACGCATTCCTTAAGAAGCCACACCGCTGGGAGCCGCCGGCACCCGAAATCAGATATCTCGGTGCACTCCTGCGACGGCGGGATGTTCTGCTGGGTGATGCCCTGCGTGAGGAGAACAGGCTGGAAAAATACCTGTCGACAGACACACCTGCAGATATTATCAGTTCCTGCAGGCGTATGGCGCAGCTTCTGCGCGAGGAGGTAAGTAATATCGAGCGGCAGATAAAAGCACATATCAAAGCCAGCCCTGCACTGAGGCGTGATTATACACTGCTGACCTCAATTAAATCGGTTGGTCCCCAGCTGGGGATGCATATGCTGGTCGTGCTTCGCAGCCATAACTTTGTATCGGCTGAGCAGGCTGCCGCCTTTCTGGGCGTGGTGCCGATCGAGAAACGCTCAGGCACATCGGTCCGGCGCCGGCCGCGGATGTCGAAAATCGGCCCCCCTCAGTTGAGAGCGAAGCTTTACATGTCCGCCCTGGGCGGAAAAATCTACAATAAGCGAATGCGTAATATTTACGATGAGATGTGCCTGCGGGGTAAACCTAAAATGGTGGCCATTGGCGCGCTGATGCGGAAACTGGTGCACTGGTGTTATGGCGTCCTGAAGACCGGAACCGTTTTTAATGACGAAGACCTGAAACCGGTACTGTCAACCTGACTATACCAGGCTGGCATTAAACACAAGGTAACGCTCGCTGCAATAAGTGAGCGCAGTCCGTTATGAGCGAATAGCGGAAGTTCACAGTTTGACAAAGGTATGATTAAAATAGTGCCTTGTTCAACAACAGGGAACAGGTCAAGAGATATATTCAATTGTTATCCAGGAATTTTTCAAAATATTATATCGAACATCATCTTTTCTTGTTTTTTTTTGTTGTTCATCGTTACAAGTGAATCGAGGGATGAAAGAAAAAAATATATTTATCAAAAACATAAATCTTTCTGAAATTGCTATCCCACCTCAGATTACTGGGCTGACCTAATCTATAGATCAAGTTCGCGTTATACTTTAGTGTTAGCAAAATACTAAGATGATTCTTAGGGACGACCTCTTGACGGTAGAGGAAGCGTGCATTGATTTTTACAATCACTACCTTTCGCCCCCAACCTAATCCGCGAATGATGCTTTCTGTGCTTGCGCGCCTGTTCTGATACTCGCCGCCAGAGTAATCAAATTGCTGATGCTTTCTGCCTGTTCAATGCGTCTCCTGTCGTCAGCACTACTGTGCATATTTGAGTGATTTCCTCTTAAGGAGAACTAGTTTCATGGGTATAAAAGCGCAGGTGAGTATCGCGCACAAGCTGGGGTTCACATCACACCAGAATGCAGTTCCGCTGTTACGTGAGCTCATCTTGCATAATGAGTCCGAAGAGACATTTCAGGATCTGACGCTGCATCTGCGGACCGCGCCAGCCGTGCTCGAAGATAAAAAATGGAATATCGACCGCCTGCTTCCCGGTACTTCACTGGATATCAGGGATCGGGATGTCAAACTTAACGCCAAATGGCTCGCCGAACTGACCGAAAGCGTACTCTGCGAAGTCACCATAAGTTTGTGCCAGGGTGAGGAAGAAATCTTCATTACTCATTATTCGCTTGAGGCACTTGCGAAAAATGAATGGGGCGGCAGCGCAATGATTGAATTGCTCCCTTCATTTATCATTCCTAATGATCCGGCGGTAGATCGTGTACTCAAGGCAGCCTCTGATGTCCTTCGCCGTGCAGGCAAGAATGACGCTCTTGATGGTTATGAAAGCAAGTCGAGAACTCGTGTCTGGGAAATTACCTCAGCTCTCTGGACTGCTGTCTGCAACCTCAATATCAGTTATGCCCTTCCCCCAGCCAGCTTTGAACGGAATGGCCAGAAAATTCGCACACCAGGCATCATTCTGGAAGGAAAAGTCGCGACCTGTCTGGATACAACCTTATTATTTGCTTCAGCACTGGAACAGATTGGTTTGAATTCACTGCTAATGCTCAGTGAAGGTCATGCGTTTGCTGGCGTCTGGTTACAACCACAGGAATTTTCGCAGCTAGTGACAGAAGACGTCTCTGCGGTGCGCAAACGTGTCGACCTAAAAGAAATGGTCGTATTTGAGACAACTCTCGCGACCAGAGCCCACCCGCCTTCATTTACTCAGGCATCTGATGAAGCGTTAAAGTATCTTAACGAGGATGTTTTTCACGCAGCCATTGATTCGCGTCGCGCGCGGATGCAGAAAATTCGGCCACTGGCTCTGGGTGTCACTCGCCTTGAAGAACAGCCTGATGCTGAGGAGGTTATTTCTCATGGGTTTGAGGACGCACCCTCTCTCCCTGATGTTGACATTGATATTGAAACAGCTGGCGAAAAAGAAGCTGGGGGCCGGCTTGTACAATGGCAACGAAAACTTCTGGACTTAACCACCCGTAACCGCCTGTTACACCTGCCTGAAAGCGCTAAAGGCATTCGTTTGATCTGTGCGAATCCGGGCCATCTTGAAGATAAGCTAGCTGAAGGCAAACGCATTCGCATTGTCCCGCTCCCTGATCTAGAGAGTGGAGGCCGCGATGCCGAACTTTATCAGCAGCTCACAAACGAGAACCTGCGGGAAGAATACGCCCAGATTGCGCTGGAACGCGGTGAAGTCGTCTCCGCAATGGAAAAATACCGCCTCGAGTCATCCCTAATCGACCTCTATCGAAAATCGAAAAGTGATTTGGAGGAAGGTGGTGCCAACACTCTTTTCCTCGCTGTGGGCTTCCTTAAATGGAAAAAATCCGCTGATGATCCCAAAAGTTACTCAGCTCCACTGATACTACTGCCGATTCAGCTTGACCGTAAAAGTGTACTTTCGGGCGTGTCCATGCGTTTGCTGGAAGAAGAGCCCCGCTTCAACCTTACTCTGCTTGAACTGCTACATAATGACTTTGCTCTGACAATTAACGGCCTCGATGGCGATCTGCCCACCGATGAAAGTGGTGTTGATGTGGATGGCATCTGGAATATGGTACGGCGTGCTGTGCGCGACATACCCGGTTTCGAAGTCACCCGTGATGTCGTGATTGGCACATTCTCTTTTGCCAAATATCTGATGTGGAAAGATCTAATCGATCGGGCACCTCAGTTGATGCAAAGTGCGCTGGTAAAGTATCTCATCGAACGCGGCCAGGACAATGCCGTTCTGGATAAGAGCGGAGAAGTCATCAACGTTGAGGAACTCGATGACAACGTCAATACGCAGGATCTTTTCCTACCGCTGCCTGCAGATTCCTCGCAAATCGCCGCCGTTGTAGCCTCTGCAAAAGGGAGGGATTTTGTTCTGGATGGCCCCCCCGGTACCGGTAAGTCGCAAACCATAGCCAATATGATCGCGCATAATCTTGCGCTGGGAAGGCGCGTACTTTTTGTTGCTGAGAAGAAAGCGGCACTGGATGTGGTCTATCGCAGGCTTGAGGCTCAGGGACTCGGTGAATTTTGTCTGGAACTGCACTCGAGCAAAACGTCCAAGATGGATTTTCTGAAACAGCTAGAGCGGGCATGGGATGCGCGTGATCTACTGACCACCTCGGAGTGGAAGGAAGAAGCGGCCAAGGTGCAGCACCTGCGAGACAAACTCAATGAGGTTGTCCGTTTGCTCCATCTGCGCTGGCCAAATGGCTTAACGCTCCATCAGGCAATGGGCACGGTTATCAGGGATGCAAGTAGCGCCACGCCGCACTTTAGCTGGCCTGCATCGACTTTGCATTCTTCTTCAGAGATGACTCAGTTCAGAGAGATAGTAAAACGTCTGGAGCTGAACCGTGATACCTGGAAACAGCACGGCGATCATTTTGACCTCATCACGCAGCCTGACTGGACCAATGGGTGGCAGTCTTCTCTCATTGCTGCAGCAAATTCATTGCCTGCAATCATCGATCACCTTGAAAACGCCACCGAGGAATTACTGAAGGCGACGGGAGTTACTCTGGACTCTACTGAGCCCGAGAGACTGTCGCAACTAACTTCATTCTGTGAATTATTGACGGAAGCTTACGGCATTGATCTGAATTTCATGTTCGCACCGGATGCCACAAGCCGTATAGAGTCAGCGAATAAAGCCGTTCACCTCCTGAAAGAGATTGAAGTGACAAAGGCTAATCTGTCAGTTACCTACCCTGGTAACAGCTGGCAGTACGTTAATGCTCCGCAGATCAGAAACGCACTTGACGTCGCTGACAAAAAATTCTGGTTCTTTGCGACCAGTGCCCGCAAGAAAGTCATTGGTGAAGTTATCCGACAATACTCGCTAACGTCAGCTCCCGACTTATCCGTTGATCTCCCCATTGCTGAAACTCTGCAGACATTGCTGCAACGTCTGACCGAGCTTAACTCTGTCACTTTATCCCTGCCGGGATGGGCTGGGCTGGATACCAACGTTGCACAGTTGCAGACCACCCTGGAACTTGCAGAATCTATCCGCAATTCGCTTGGTGGTTTTGCTTCTTCGCCACAGCAGTTGGTCGAGATCCGCACTGCTGTAAAAAATCTGATTATTGATGCCAATGACCTTCTCGGTTCGCAGGGTGTTATCTCCGCCCTGACTCGGAAACTGCGCACAGCAATCGCCAATTTCAATGATGCACAGGTTAGCTTCTGCAATCTGATAAAACCAGCTGAGGACAAACCATCGCTCCCGGCACTGCGTGACTGCGCACTCAATATCCTGCAACATCAGTCTGCTCTTAAAGCCTGGAGTGACTGGAGCCGTGTACGTGAGGAAGCGATTTCACATGGCCTGCAGCCAGTGATCAACGCGCTGATCCATGTTAACTCAGGAGAAATAAGCGCTGCAGAGATTTTTGAAACTGCCTATTGCCGCTGGTTTGCATCGTGGATGATCGATTCAGAGCCGCTGCTGCACAATTTTGTGCCGGCTGAGCACATGAGTGATATTGAGGCTTACCGTGCTCAAACCGATCGTCTGGCCAAACTGACAGTACGCTATATCCGTGCTCGTTTATGTGGCGTCATTCCTGCAAAAAATGAGGTCAGCAAGCAGAGTGGTTTTGCACTGCTTAAACATGAACTACAGAAATCCCGTCGTCATAAACCGGTACGCCAGATGGCAGCCGAAATGGGCGATGCCATGGCCAAACTTGCCCCCTGCATGCTGATGAGTCCGCTTTCAGTCGCCCAGTTCCTGCCCTCCGACCAAGCCTTGTTTGATCTGGTGATTTTCGATGAGGCATCGCAGATTGCCCCGTGGGATGCTATCGGCACCATGGCGCGTGGCAAACAGGTGGTAATCGCCGGTGATCCCCGCCAGATGCCGCCAACCAGCTTCTTTAATCGTGCAGCTAATGACACGGACGATGATACTGAAGAAGATATGGAAAGCATTCTGGATGAGTGTCTTGCTGCCGGCCTGTATAACCACAGCCTGAGCTGGCATTACCGGAGCCGTCATGAAAGCCTGATTACCTTCTCCAACCATCGCTATTATGACAGCAACCTGATTACGTTCCCCGCTTCCGAAACAAAGCAAAGTGCTGTCCAGTGGTGCAAGGTTACAGGCGTCTACTCTAAAGGGAAAGGACGTCATAATCAGGTCGAGGCAGAAGCGATCGTCGCTGAAACGGTGAAGCGACTGACTGATAAAGAGTTCGTTGCATCAGGCAGATCGATAGGCATTATCACGCTGAATACTGAACAGCAAAAGCTAGTCAGCGATCTGCTGGACCGTGCCAGACAGCATCACCCTGAAATTGAACCCTTCTTCCAGTCTGAACTGGAAGAACCTGTTGTGGTTAAAAACCTCGAAACGGTTCAGGGGGATGAACGCGATTTGATCATAATTAGCATCGGGTACGGCCCGACTGAGCCGGGCGCAAATACAATGTCGATGAATTTTGGCCCGCTTAATCGCGAGGGAGGCTGGCGCCGGCTGAATGTTGCCGTCACACGTGCGCGACAGGAAATGATGGTCTTCAGCTCGTTCGATCCTTCCTTCATCGACCTTAATCGGACCAGCGCCCGCGCGGTTGCTGACCTCAAACACTTTATTGAGTTTGCCCAGCGCGGCCCTGAAGCTCTTTCTCAGGCAGTACGTGGGTCTGTAGGCGGTTATGACTCACCGTTTGAAGAGGCAGTAGCAAATGGTCTGAGGAGAAAAGGCTGGCATGTTGTCCCGCAAATTGGCGTATCCCGTTTCCGTATTGATTTGGGGATCGTTCATCCGGATAAGCCTGGCGACTATCTTGTCGGTGTTGAATGTGACGGTGCCACTTACCATAGCGCAGCAACAGCACGCGATCGCGATAAAGTCCGCAGCGCTATCCTACAGGGCCTGGGCTGGAAATTACTGCGCCTCTGGTCAACTGAATGGTGGATTGATAAAGAAGGTGCACTCGACAGGCTGGATACAGCAATAAATCGCCTGCTGGAGGAATCCAGAGCAGCGGAAGCCGCACTGATTGCTGAAGCAGAAAAACAAAAGCAGATTACGCCAGTCATCGGTCACGTAACCAATGATGCCAGTGAAGACATACTGGTATCTGAAATTACACCTGTCGCTAATGATGAAGAAATATCCACGTCAGTAAACCCTATCATCACGCCTCCCGCCGAAGTAAGCGAAAATGATGGTGGCACTGAGTTGAAGTATGCATCTACAGCTTCTCAGAATAACAACAAGCCAGCGCATGCCGGTAAGTATGTCGTTAACGATCTTCAGGAATGGCACGACAGGACAGATGCAGAACAATTCTATATCGCTGAATATGATGAGACACTTAAAACCCTCATTGAAGCGGTGGTAACAAGTGAATCACCCGTTCTGGATACAACGCTTGTGCAACGCATCGCACGTATACACGGCTTCACTCGCGCTGGCAGACTGATACGTGAACGCGTAATGGAAATTGTGGATCAACACTATCACCTTGCAGCCGATCACTCAGGTGAAAACTTCGTCTGGCTGTCCGCTGAGCAACGTGCTGACTGGAATGCGTTTCGTTTGCCTGCCACGGATAACGACATTCGCCAGGTTGACGCGATCCCTAGTGAGGAATTACGCGCACTGGCGCTGAGTATTAAAGGTGACAATAAGATACAGGAAATGACCCGCTCGCTTGGAATTAAGCGCCTGACCAGTCAGGCAAAAAAAAGGATTGAATCAATACTTAATGTTGTTTGAAGGTCAACCGTGTGGAAAACCACTTTTAGAGACTAATAGTCTGAAATATAGAGTCTTAATCGACCATTTTGAGACCGGATGTATTAAAGTCGATTTCTGACACCTCTTATCGTGGTTTTCCACATCACCAACATCGACCAGTTGGGCGTAATTAAGGAGTACTAACCTGCTCCCCGTATTTTCACACAGACTGCTGTTAGTTACTTCCGCTTTTGGCACAAAGCAGACGTTAAGACTTACAGCATCGGGAAACTTCTGGATGCCGCGTCAGCGGCATGGAGGCGCCAGATGAGGTTACATGTGTCTGTGGAGTCAAATGGCGCCGAAAGCCCGGCGTAGCCGGTTACCTGGCTATAAACTCTGCCACCCTACCCCCTGCCCTGATTAGCCTTAACCCGCTCACAGCAATGAAGAAGTAAAAGTAATCCCTTTTAACCCCGGTGAGCGGGCTTTACGGCGTTTACGACGTAAAGGGCGTGATTTCCGGGGCCTTGGCAGCGGCAGCTTGCTGCTGACGCTTAGGGGGATGTTCATCAACTATTTCAGCGACACTAGGGAACTTAACACGGTAGCTTGTATCTAACCGTTTGTGGTGATCAGCCACCACTTCTGAAGCAGTGTGAGCCGCTCCCGTTCAGCAAAGAACGTAAAAAAACCGACTAACGGCGGTTTAGCTGTCTGGTCAGGAAGTTGCGCTTGCGAGCCGAGCTGCAAATCCAATGAAGAACATCCCTACCAGCGCGTTTCCGATGGCCGATAACCTCCGGTTCCCTTTCAGACGGCTTAACAGGTAAGAGCCGCAGAAACGAGGAAGCCGAAATAAACGAGAGTGATGCCTGGCCTCGCTGAGCGTGCGTTGCGGATCATCCGCGAATGTTACGCCAACTCTGGCCCGACATTAACCTGCAAGAAGCTTGTTGAGATTCATGATCTTTAGGAAGATCACACCAAAGGCATTGAGGCTCTGCCCCGGATCTCACCTGGCATCATATTTTGCTGAACGGGCATTACACATCAAGAGAAACAATGAGATTATTGACCTGGATGCGCTGGTACCGGGCTGAAACTGAGATGACGAAAAAATTTGAGGTTCCGTCGTAGAACCCCAAACTGGGCCAAAAAAAAATTTAAGTCAGATGTAATCTGTCAGACACCTGTATAAATAACCGGTAACTGTCAGATCAGGCCTGAGCTAATACAGATAAATTCCGTTTGCCAAGCGATCCCTCCTAAGTCCAATCCTGGTAACCGTTTTCGTGAATCCAGACAAGCCCCGCAGGACAAGCATCAGATAAAAACCAATACCCATTAAAAGCGCCACACTCCATCTCTTCAGGCGAATTTGGGAAACTTTCTCTAAATTTAGAGATCTGTTCTTTTATTGTACCAGTCCAGAACACGCCCCCGTTTCCAAACTTTACTTTCCCCTCATACATCAAACGCTCGATAAACCAGAAAAATAACTCTTTCTCTTCATCAAATGACAGCGTTATCTTACCTGATAGGCTAGCTGGGTGAATGTTTTCCCAAATCGTAACCATTGATGCCCCTTCAAGGGCTTCCTTCCTTTTTTCATATTCATCATTCGTAATCATATATAACCCCCTATCTAAACTTGATTTCAAACTTGTTGTCAGAGAGGTTTGAAACTTTATTTATATCTTTATTCCCTATAATATCAATTGTCCATCGAGCTTTAGACTCTTGCGCACTAGTAGAATAATTTCTCAAATTTATAATTTTTCCGTCATACTTAGCGTAGTACACAACACCTTTTGCGTTTCTCACCTCGATAAGAGGTATGCCTCCAGTAATTGATTGTGCATAAGTATAGATATCTTTCTCATTAAGTGCTTCTGAAGCAAAAACTTTTGTTGTTCCTTTCCTGTTACTTCCTCCATCGCCCAACACTTGTGCTATGGACTTGCCAAAAATATTAATATTACCATCTGGTTGTGATTTATCGAAGAGTTTAACTAACTGGCTAGTATTAACTTTCTGAATATCACGTACATAATCTGCTGTTTTCGTTGACAAACCGGTACCTGCAGCCGTTTCGCCTTTAATAAATCCGGCAACAGGCTGAATATTTAGTGTTTTTGTTATATTCAGTTCATCGTAGGCCTTCACTAACTGCTGTGAAAGCTTTTTCAGGCTGTCTTCAGTTTTACCCAGAATCAATGTGCTGCCGGTCGTTACAGCGCCTGTACCAATGATGGCCTCTGGTGCCACAATATCTGCCGCATAAATACCCGCCTGATTCAGGCAGAGCGCAGGATTTGTTTTACAACCGGCGATGACCAATCTTGCCGCCAGAACCAGCTCGGGGGCCGCACCTACCAGGGTCATCCCACCTGCGGTCAGTGCCATACCTCCACCGCTTGCAGCTGCCACGATAATCGCCGCTTCCCGCCGGGCCTGAACGCGTTTAGCTGCTTCCTTATCCCCTTTATCTGCCGCCAGAATATCCCGCTGATTATCCAGGGCATACTGTTGCAACATATGCTCCGTCATATTGTAACGGTAAACATTTTGCGCGCTGTCCGCACCGCTGTATGCGCCTTCGGGCGTATGCGTGGTCAGCGCGCCGGTCAACGCGCCAATCACGCGGGCCGTTTGCTCTTTTGCCTCATTACCGTTTAGCGCTTCCTGCAGACGTTGCAACTGGCGCTCTTGCTCATTCAGATTAGCGGGTTCGAACAGCGTGCTCTGCATCACGACGCCGGCCAGTTCCGCCGCCAGGGCGCCAGCGGCCGCGCCTTTACCATCACCCCGCCCGATTTCCGCGCTGATGCCAGCAAGGACCGCATGGCTGACCGATTTTCCGGCCACGCCTAACACTTCACCGTTGTCCCCAATCAGCCCTGCGCCTTCGGCCTGAACCTGATTACCAATATTTGATAACAGCGCATTGACCAGATTGTCCTTAAAGCTGCCGCCATTGATGCCGGTGTTCAGGCTGGAGCTGATAACCGACTGCCCGGCCACACGCTGGACAACCTTGCTCCACCCCTCATCCTTTGTCAGAGCCGGCAGACGCGCCTTGTCCGGCGACACACTGACGTTCATCACCTCATCGAATCCGGCCAGCGCCCCGCCTATAGCCATGGAGGTGGCCAGCGATTTGACCGAACTGCTGCTTCCCAGTGCAGACAGGGTTTTGGACAGATTACCCTGGTTTTCAACCAGCGCGACGGCAGCCTGGGAAACCAGGGATGTCATACCCGCATAGGCTGAGCCATACACTGCCGCGGAAGCCGTTGCACCCGTGACGCCGGTTGCCGTAATCGCGCCGCTTCCAGCCAAAGCAGCGAGCCCCGTTCCGGCAGTCACTGCAGCAGCCGCTATCGCAATCACCGCGGCGACAGCCGGATTCAGGCTCTGGCTTTTATAGTTCCAGCTGTCGTAGGCATCCTTGACCACGTTCCACTGTACGTCATTGCGGGTGTTCAACCCATTTAGCCATTCGGTACCCGGCTGAACGCCGAGTGCGGTAATGGCTCCCTGCAGCGCCTGACCATTTTTGGTTTTAACATCAGCACTGATGCCGCCTGCCGCATCCACCGTCAGCATACCGCCGGCGTAAACGGAAGGCAGGACCCATTTCCCTTCGCTGTAGCCCTTATTTGCCTGTTTAATATAAAAGCCTTTCGAGGTGCTGACGGTCTGCTCGAAGGTCGTATTCTTTACTGCCAGGAAATTGACTTTTCCGTTGGTACTGGTCAGCGTCGCATTTTTCCCCGCCTCGATTTTACTGGCTTCATAGGTACTGTCATCCCGGCTCAGCAGGCTGAGGTTGCCCCCGGCAGTAAACTCGGTCACCCGGTTGGTGGTCGTGTGCTTCGTCTGTTAACAGTCTTGCCCAGTAATGAGCACCGGAGCATGCTTCCATCCCGATAACACAAGGAGGTAAACCTGCAATCAGCTCAGGAAGTGCAGCACGCGATACTTTGGGTTTAACCAGAACAGTTCTGCCATTTTGGTCAACGCAGTGAACAGCGAACACATTTTTATCAAGATCGATACCGACAGTAGTGATGGTCATAACGAATCCCTCTGGGCTATGTTTACCTCATGATTGCACAATGTTTAATCAGGAGCATATCCAGGGGAAGTCCCTTCCATTCGGTAAGCCTGCTTGTTGAACAGACTTACCTATAGCAATAGGATGTACTCCCGCGCTATACGGCATTTTCTGGGGTTTTGACCTTAATCGGATAACCTAAATACGATAACCGCTGACGCAAAATCAATCGGTTACGAATTGTGGTTGGTTAAATAATGCGCTTAACATACAAAAATTTCAGATCTCCAAACTGACCCCTATTATCGAGTTCGGTGACCGCCTGAGCGATCACCTTTAATACATTGGCAGTTACACAGAATTACTGACAGGCTCCTGAGATAATACACCTAAGTCCAATCCTGGTAACCGTTTTCGTGAATCCAGACAATACCCGCTGGGCAGTTTTCACTTAAAAACCAAAATCCTTCAAATGCATCACAATCCATATCATCCTCAGTTTTGGGAAATGCCATTTCAAAAGCTTCGATCTGTTTGTCGATGCTTCCTGAGAGGAACTTTCCATGGCGAGCAAGTTTGATCTCACCATCCTCCAGCAAACGCCTAATAAACCAGATATAAAGCGATTTTTCTTCTTTATAAGTTAGCTTATAGACGCCATCAACACTTTCGGGGTCGATATTTTTCCATAGCATGGTAGTAGAAGCTCCTCGAAGAAACTCTTTCCTTTCCTGGTATTGTTTTTCGGTTAAATACGTCACCTTACATCCTCTCCTATCTAAATTTTACTTCAAATCTGTTTAATGATGTTTTGGAGGCAGCTTTAATATCGGGATTACCAATGATATCAATTGTCCACCTTGCTCCTGTTTTCTCTGCGGAAGCTGAAAACTCTCGAAGATTGATTGTTTGATTATCGTTTATTTTTGCATACATCAGCCTACCGTCTGGAAGAATCTGCTCTTTAAATGGTATTCCACCAGTTAGAGATGTAGCAAAGCTAATAATTTCATCCTCAGTTAATTTTTCTGAAGCAAAAACTTTAGTTTTACCTCTGGTATCACTCCCTCCAGGCCCCAAAACTTGTTGTAACGACTTCCCAAAAACATTTAATTCAGCGTTAGGGTTTTGTTTGTTAAAAATACTTACTAGTTTGGCAGTGTTATCTTTTTGCAGGCTTTTGACATAATCTGCCGTTTTCGTTGACAAACCGGTACCTGCAACCGTTTCGCCTTTAATAAATCCGGCAACAGGCTGAATATTTAGTGTTTTTGTTATATTCAGTTCATCGTAGGCCTTCACTAACTGCTGTGAAAGCTTTTTCAGGCTGTCTTCAGTTTTACCCAGAATCAATGTGCTGCCGGTCGTTACAGCGCCTGTACCAATGATGGCCTCTGGTGCCACAATATCTGCCGCATAAATACCCGCCTGATTCAGGCAGAGCGCAGGATTTGTTTTACAACCGGCGATGACCAATCTTGCCGCCAGAACCAGCTCGGGGGCCGCACCTACCAGGGTCATCCCACCTGCGGTCAGTGCCATACCTCCACCGCTTGCAGCTGCCACGATAATCGCCGCTTCCCGCCGGGCCTGAACGCGTTTAGCTGCTTCCTTATCCCCTTTATCTGCCGCCAGAATATCCCGCTGATTATCCAGGGCATACTGTTGCAACATATGCTCCGTCATATTGTAACGGTAAACATTTTGCGCGCTGTCCGCACCGCTGTATGCGCCTTCGGGCGTATGCGTGGTCAGCGCGCCGGTCAACGCGCCAATCACGCGGGCCGTTTGCTCTTTTGCCTCATTACCGTTTAGCGCTTCCTGCAGACGTTGCAACTGGCGCTCTTGCTCATTCAGATTAGCGGGTTCGAACAGCGTGCTCTGCATCACGACGCCGGCCAGTTCCGCCGCCAGGGCGCCAGCGGCCGCGCCTTTACCATCACCCCGCCCGATTTCCGCGCTGATGCCAGCAAGGACCGCATGGCTGACCGATTTTCCGGCCACGCCTAACACTTCACCGTTGTCCCCAATCAGCCCTGCGCCTTCGGCCTGAACCTGATTACCAATATTTGATAACAGCGCATTGACCAGATTGTCCTTAAAGCTGCCGCCATTGATGCCGGTGTTCAGGCTGGAGCTGATAACCGACTGCCCGGCCACACGCTGGACAACCTTGCTCCACCCCTCATCCTTTGTCAGAGCCGGCAGACGCGCCTTGTCCGGCGACACACTGACGTTCATCACCTCATCGAATCCGGCCAGCGCCCCGCCTATAGCCATGGAGGTGGCCAGCGATTTGACCGAACTGCTGCTTCCCAGTGCAGACAGGGTTTTGGACAGATTACCCTGGTTTTCAACCAGCGCGACGGCAGCCTGGGAAACCAGGGATGTCATACCCGCATAGGCTGAGCCATACACTGCCGCGGAAGCCGTTGCACCCGTGACGCCGGTTGCCGTAATCGCGCCGCTTCCAGCCAAAGCAGCGAGCCCCGTTCCGGCAGTCACTGCAGCAGCCGCTATCGCAATCACCGCGGCGACAGCCGGATTCAGGCTCTGGCTTTTATAGTTCCAGCTGTCGTAGGCATCCTTGACCACGTTCCACTGTACGTCATTGCGGGTGTTCAACCCATTTAGCCATTCGGTACCCGGCTGAACGCCGAGTGCGGTAATGGCTCCCTGCAGCGCCTGACCATTTTTGGTTTTAACATCAGCACTGATGCCGCCTGCCGCATCCACCGTCAGCATACCGCCGGCGTAAACGGAAGGCAGGACCCATTTCCCTTCGCTGTAGCCCTTATTTGCCTGTTTAATATAAAAGCCTTTCGAGGTGCTGACGGTCTGCTCGAAGGTCGTATTCTTTACTGCCAGGAAATTGACTTTTCCGTTGGTACTGGTCAGCGTCGCATTTTTCCCCGCCTCGATTTTACTGGCTTCATAGGTACTGTCATCGCGACTCAGCAGGTTAAGATTGCCTCCGGCAGTAAACTCCGTCACCCGATTGGTGGTCGTATGCTTTGTCTGCTTAACCGTGGTTTTCTGTCCCCACCATTTCCGTTTGGTGGTTTGTTTCTCATAATGGCTGGACTCTTCCATCGCCTGCGCATAGAGCCAGCCACCTTTCGCCGCCACGTCCATCGTGCCTTTCGCCAGCAGGCGCGATGCCTGGAACAGGATACTGCCGCCAGAAATCACCGTCAGGGCACCGCCCGCATTCAGCGTCACTCCGGTCTGGCTGACGGTTTCCGTCCAGCTGTTACCAGATTCACGATAAACGGTTCCCCGCGCGGACTGAAATTGCATATTTCCGCCGGAGGTCAGCGTGATATTGCCATCCGATGTCAGGGTACTGCCGTTAGCCTGAATACCGCCGTTTGCCGCCAGAGTGATGCCCTTCACGCCCTGAAGACGGGTCAGGACATTCAACTCATCCCGGTTGTTGTCATTGCCGCTGTCCGTCACGCCATAGCCGTAGGCTCCCAGCCAGATAAGTCTCCCTGCCTGGAGGGTCGCCGTTTTCCCGGCCGAAATATCCGCTCCCTGTAGGCCGATATCCGCCGCTGAACTGATCAGCAGGTTACCTCCGGCTTTCAGATGGCTGCGTAACTCGGGTATCCGGTTGTCCGGGAAAAAATCGCTGTAACGGCCGCTGAAACTCCGCATATTCAGGTCCGTATTTGCGGCTGACGTAAGACTGATATTGCCCCCGGCATCAAGACTTGCGCCATTGAGGTTCAGGTGCTTGCCGCTGAGCGTAATATCCCCGGAAGCACGCAGCGGCTCTCCGGGCAGCATCCGGTTAAACAGTTCCTGTTTGCGGGCCTGGGTCAGGACGACGCCTGGCTGTTCATGGCCCAGCATCGCTTCATTTTTATCCAGGGTGATATCACCATTCGCAACCAGAGAAATATTCTGACTCTGAACCGGAAGGCGCGTATTTCTCAGCAGAATATTCCCACCCGCAGAAATTGACAGATCACGACTGGCTTCAATGCTCCCTAGCCAACGCACACCATCTGCATGGAAATAGTTCGGTTGTTCACTGGTATGCGAGTTCACGTCGCCATTGCGGCTGACGAGAGTGATATTCTGTCCCTTAAGTTCACTCTGCCAGGACTCCACCGCGCCACCCGCCACTACGGAGAGATCCTTCCCGGCCGTCAATAGTGCCAGTGCGACCTTGATACCTTTTTCTGACTGAAGGGTGATATCTCCCGCGGCTTTCATCACATCGGTGGTGATAATTTGCCCTGCATGCAAGAAAATGTTTTTCGCCGTAATGGTATCCGGGCGCGACATCACTCCGGAATACTGCACACTGGTATCATAGGGTTCATTACTTTCGATACGATCAGAAAAGTCAGCCACAAAATTTCCACCAGCAATGACTTTACTGGCTAAATGACTTTGCGGGCTCCAGCTATATCCTTTTTCACCACTATCAAGATAGCTCATCGGAGGATAAGGCCAGCCCAGCTGATCATATTGCTTATAGGCTTCAGTATCCGGAATGAATTTATTGAATCGTTCTTTGATCCCTACAGGATAGCTACTGGAAACAAACGTTTTCCCTGTCAGGATGATGTCGCCCTTGGCTTTAAGGATACTGGCATCGTTCAGTAACAAATCAGCATTAATGAAGCTGTTTTTACCCGAGTCAATAACTGCCTCAGGCGTACTCATTTTAACAAAGGTACGAGTACGTTCATCTGGTATCCATCGATCGATATTTCGGGTGACGTATGTGCCAGACCCAGTAGATTGTCTGCCGTCAGACGGGCATTCATCTGCCCGCTGCCGGTGCTTTTCTGACCACTGTTATCTGCGCCCACATCCAGACTGACGGGAAAACGCTGACTGACCGGTACCAGCTCTACCCGGGAAAATCCCTCCCGGCTCCCCGGCAGAATATCAACGGTCAGTGACCGGGAGTTCAGACGGTTGAGCTGTTCCAGCCCCTGTTCAGTGTCGCGGAGATTCAGTATTTGTCCTTCCGCCCGGGGAAAGACCATTCTGAGGGCATTTTCCTGATGACCATCCAGCGTGAGGGTTTCCACCTTCCCTTCCGTGACGGCAATGACCAGGGTGCCTCCGGAAATATCCTGTTCCGGCAACCAGGCGCGTGAGGTGATAAATCCCCGGGAAAGGTAATCCTGGGTGACATCCCGGACCCGCTGCCGGATATCCTGGAGGGTCATACATCCTTCCGCCGGTAGCCTTATCAGTTTACGTTGTGCAGATAGCGGGAGAGCCGTGACGTTCTCCAGTTGGATATACCGGAGTTCAAAGCACGGCCCGGCCGCTTCAGGAGGGGGAGTTTCCGGCAGTGAGGGGGCGGGAGTGGAATAGCGGAGCATGTCGCGCTGCTGTTGCGTCTGCTCCAGTAAAGCCTTCTTTTGCTGCTCAATAGCATTCTGGTCAGCAGGGCTCAGTGTGGCTGCCGACAGGCCTGCGGATATCATACCAGCCAGCAGAAGCCCAAACCTGGCAGAGGATAAACACGACATCAAAAACTCCGTTTTCTGAAATGTTGTGAAATCTAATGTAATTGTTTGTAATTAAATATCCATTAAAATATCACAATTTAATGAGAACTATTGTCATTTCTCGTAGCGCAGGGATGCCGCCAGGCGGCATAAAAGGCGGTGCACCGGATGAAAATAGGCCTCAGAAGTCAGTCCGCCGAAGCCCGGCGTAGCCGGCTACGATTTGACAGGTTCTGCCAATCCCTATCCCCGCCCTGATAAGCCATACCCACTGATAACGCATCAGGAGCTGCTGTACGCGGTCGGAGTGGTCCCGGCAAGGCGATAGCCGCAGTCGGGGCGTATCTCCGCGTTAGCGGGCCGCAGGGCCGCTTACGAGCGTGTACCAGACAACTGACCGCAGCTCCACCCACAGCGATGAAGAAGAATAGTTACAACACCCATCATTAAAAGCGACACTACTCCCGGCCTTCGGCCGGGGGCGGCGGCGCTTTTCAGTGGTGGGGAGGGGCTCCTGGCCAGCAAACCGGCGCCGGTTTAATGATGGATTTCCTTTTGAATGCTGTAACTAATTTAATTTTCCGGCGGGGGCCCGTCGCGAAGCGATGGGAGCTCTCTCTGATGTTGCCGAACCGGCGCGACCGTCAGGTCGCTGCAAGGGCGGACATTATCCTGAGCCTGTCAACAGGGCAGGCGATGAACAGGTTATGGGTTTACAGGATTTATTAAAGGATCTTTAAAAGAGATACAGAGCTGATGTTTAAAAGGAACCACGCGCCCTGAAAGACCGACGGCATGTGCTTTGTGCGTATCACGGTTGTAACCTAATGAAATACTCCCTTGCACTTATATGTGGATAACAGAAATCGGCCGTCAGAAGTGACGCCGGCGATAACATTTAAGGCCACGTTGACGCCAGGAAGACCGGAATTATGGTGAGGAAAGCAGGCCTGAAGATAAGATAATACGTAGTAGCCGGCCAACAGGCGTGCGAAAGCCTCCGGCGCCGGCCGGATTTTTTAAGGAAGGTAATGTTATATGGGGACAGTGGCCAGTCGCGTGTAGTTGTTCCCGCGCGACAGCAGCATGCGCTCCTGCACACGACGCTCAACCTCACGCTTGAGCGCTTCATGATCGCCCCTGAAGCGGCCGGTGGCATACTCCCGGGTCAGTTGCTGACGCACGCGCGTCTCGATATCCTTACGCTGCCGTGAAGCATCCCGCCTGGCGGTTGCCCGCTTCCGGCCGTGACTTTTGCGTTCAGACTGGTAGCTGCGAAAACGTTCACGCACGAACCGCCACGCTTTAGCGATCAGTTCGTCCATCTCCAGCGGTTTCAGTTTCTGCTTTTTGCGCTGCAGGTTTTCCCATTCCACACGGCTGCGGCGCGCGGCCACCACAGCAACTTCAGAAACGTCGAGCGCGGAAAACAGGGCCGGGGTGAACGTGATATCGGTCGGGATGTTACAACCAATCTGCGGGTCATATTCCGTCTGATAGGTGATCAGCCCCAGCTCGGCCAGAAACTTCAGCGCCCGGGTAGCACGACTGACTGACAGGTTGCCGATCCTGGACTCGGTGGCCAGTCCACACTCGATGGCCATATTGGTAATCGAGCGCTGCACGCGATTGGCCAGCGGATCATAGTGAAAACACATTGCCTGCAGTAGCGCGTCAATTGCACGCCGGCGCAACAATGGTGGCATCCGGTGACGCTTACCCAGCGAACGCAAAAACGCCACATGGATGGAAAAATCAAAACGAGACGTGAAGCCTTCGGCTTTCGCCATCAGCTTACGGCAGAACGGCAGAGTCTTTTTCCCTTCACGCGGCGTGAATGCCGGATTCGGGTTTTTAACCTGTGAATAGTGGTTTTGAAGGAGATCAGTCACCGCTTCCTGCGCTTATGTTGCGCGGAAGGAGTGAGCACAGAAGGTCTTGAACTTTTCTGAGCATAAATCTATACTCCCTGCATAGAGCAACAATCTCTATGCAGTTTTAAGTGAGCCCCGGTAATCTTCTCCAGTCGCCAAACTTAGTGAGGATTATCGGGGTTTTTGCTTTCTGATTCCGGGGTTATACCTCAGCAGAACCACTTCCCTGCCACTTTAAGGCGTGGCCAACCAGCAATGTCTAAACGATCAGTAATCTAGCACTCATAGCCAACCGGATCAAGAATGTGAATTTTTACACATCGATTCCACGGCGCTCTGCTTCAAGTTTAATCAGTTTTTCAATCATTTGAGCCTGCGTAATTCCTTCCTCCTCAGCAAACTGAGCCAGTTTCTCTTTTAACGGAATCTGAATGAGCGCATGTATAGATTTATGGGTATTACTACGCCTCGCCAGGGAAGCCTTCTGGCGTTCGTTCGCTGATACCGGGTTTCCTTTCCGATATGGACGTTTAGGTTTTTGTGAGGAAGTAATTACGTTTACGACCTGTGACATCTCTGCCTCCTCAAGCATCTGACTGAATACTTGAACAAAGATACTACAGGAACCGTAGGTCGGCGAAGACTAAATTACAAAATGAAAGATAACGTTGTTGGCGCAGCGGTATCTTTCAGTAGATTGAAATGTTGATTTAGAAGAAAAACTTAATATGATCCCGACCAGTCCCTCCCCATCTCCCACCGGGACTGCCAGTGCTTCAGGTAGGTCTCAGCCAGCGCAGGGTAATCCCGGATGACCAGGGCATTTTCGGAGTTGCTGTTCGCCGCAGCGCGGGAATAGTTGAACGACCCCGTTTCCACGTTTCGGCCGTCAGTGATGATCACCTTGTCGTGCATGATTTTAAACTGGCTGACGGTTCGTACAGGAATACCGGCATTGGCCAGCAGATTCATCGCCGCCACACCTGCACTCCCTTTCGCGCTGTTGGCTTTCCAGTCAAGTACCACTCTGACATCGATACCCCGCTGTTTCGCCTGGATCAGTGCTCGCGTTACTTCCGGTGAAGTGAAGCTGTAGCCCATCAAGCGAATACTTTGCTGCGCAGTAACGATCGTATTCAGTACCAGCTGCAGCGCCGACCCTTCAGGAGAAAACCCCGCCTGTACAGTTGGCTGAGCCATCACCCCACCGGAAGCGAACAAAGTCACTGCCAGAAAACCAGACAATACTGAGTATTTCATTATTTATTTCCCCTGTGCTTTATTGATTGCCTGCTGAATATTCTCTGCTTCTGTCATCCCGGAAAAGACGGTGGTGTTATCCTCTGTCGCTCCATTGAGCGGCATAATAATTACACCCGGCGTGCCGGTTAAGCCTGTTGTTGTGGCGATCTGATTTATATTCTTCAACGTATTATTGATTGCTTCAATGGTGTGTTGATTAAAATTTATTTTCCCGGATTGTTTTTCAATAATCTCCTGCGTGAGTCTGCCTTCATTCAGCCCGGTACCATAGATATTATTATGATACGTTAAATATGCTTCTGCCCCCTTCTCTTTCCAGACCTGCAGACCAGTCTTCGCAGCGAGCAGTGATTCCGGCCAGCGGCTGCCAAACACTGGCCACTCCATGAAGTAATACCGCACGTTCGTGTTAGCCTTCATGACTTTTTCCAGTTCTGGTGCCAGTCTGCTGCACCAGATGCACTGATAGTCGAAGAACTCGACGACCATGACCGTCCCTTCAGCGGGTCCCCATGATGGGATGTTTTTATCAGACAGAATTCTGGCTTGTTGTGCCAGCGCAGCTGATTTCAACTCGCGACTTTCCCTTTCCTGCTGTTCTGCCTGCAGCTTTTCGCTCATCTGAATAAGAATATCAGGATGCGCACGCATATAATCTGCTGCAATTTCACCAATTCTTTTTTCCTGCTCCGGGGTGAATACAGAAGAATGTTCACTGGCCTGGCCCAGGGTAGAGGTTAACATATAAGAGGAGACAGCCACCGCAATTAAAGCAGTTTTGATATTCATAGATATCCTTGTTAAATAATAAAGGAAGAAATACAAATATTATCACCCTGCCAGCATTATTAAATAACACTGGCAGTGTTGAAGGGGATAAACAGATAAAGTAAGAGGCTTTAAATAAAATTAAACCATATCGCTCTGAATTCTTGCCTGCTGCCGGCGCTGCTTTTCCATTCTCAGCTTCGCATACTGCTCTTCATCCGGAGTCACGACACTCACCGGAGTACCATTTAAGTCAACGCGTTCAGCACCGGCGATCATCGATGACAGGTATTGTTCAGAGCGAGTAATCCGTTTCAGACATTTAATGACCTGCTTATGGGACAGCGGTATCCCGCGGGAAGCTATATCGTTAAATATGGTTTCGCGGATCCCCGTCGCAAGCAGACGTGGCTTATCACCATCAAAAAGTGCGGGCCACCAGGGTTGCAGGGTATCAATGGCCACCTGCAACGCCGGCAAGCGAAGGTAACGAATTTTCCTGTTGGTTTTTTCTGGGTTAGCGGGTTCAGGCGGAACAGGTTTAGCCGAAGCGATCTGCTCCGCTTTCCTGGCCAGCTTCTCTTTTTTGACTTTCCATGCCGGCGGCGTGGTGACATTAACCACTTGCTTGCGCCTGACAATGCGTGGGCTTTCAGGCTCAGTACCAGTCGACTGTTCTGCTGGCTTTTTTTTCAGACTGAGCGTGGGTCGTTTTTCTTCCGTCATAGGTTGAGGTATTCCTGCAGTTAACACAAGGCCAGTAAGATACGCCAGGTTGCCGGCCGGATCATCCTCCCTGCAGGCAACCGGCTAATCTCTGGCTCGTTATGCAGCCACAATCCCCAGCACTGCCAGATGAACAGCATAGAACAATACAAAAAAATGGGGTGGCCAGAACCGTTTAACCTGTTTCCCGATATCAGAGCACACACTCACGACAAGAAGGGCGATCGCCAGACCAGCAACAGACTGCCCGGCATCATGAAGATTCAACAGCAGGACCATTACCGCCCACAGTAAAGCATAGCCCGTTCTTTCCACCGCTTCCGTGGCGCGGCACAGCCGGTAACTGTTGATCAGCATAAAGACGCCAGCCAGGCCATAGCTGTCCGCGGACAACGGCACCCAGGCGATCACAATAGCGATAGCCAGAAGCATATCGTTACGGGTCCGTAAGCTGAACCAGCGCATCGCCTGCCCCGTGACAGCGAATGAAAAAAGGATATTGCCCATGTACCAGGGATAGCCCACCAGGATAAACGCCCCCTGAGCGATCATCGCCCAGCACCAGAGATGATTCAGCTGCGACTGGCGGATTTCCTGGTGCCTGGCCAGGTTCATTCCCCACACCAGTCCGAACAGTGGAAAACAACCGCGTCCCAGCAGGCGCATCACTTCATTGTTTCCGGCCAGCAGTAAGCCAGTGTGGTCTATCACCATCAGTACCAGTGCGACCGTTTTAATCATATCCGTTTGTCCCGGTGTCCAGGTCAGCAGGCGCTGAAGCCAGCTGTCTGTCGCGCCAAGAAATGTGTGTTGTGCTCTCATGTTTTTTTCCTTTTAGCGCTCTGGCAGACTGCCCGATTTTAATCGGGGAGGCTGCCGGAGCAGACAAGCCACAGGCGCGTCAGTCGCCCCCGAGGGTTTTCTCGCGGTTCAGGTCACGAACCATGTCCCGCTCCACAGCCTGCAGACGATCACGCTGCAGAGTTTCTGAGGCCACCTGCTGAATCGCCGCCTCCTGGCGCCGGAACTGAGGATCATCCGGTAGCGTCGTTTTCTCCGTGCCCGGCCGGTCACGCTCCAGTCCGCGGATGACGTCCCCGATAACCTCTTTCACCCGCTCCACCGGCTCGCCGGCTTTACGCGCCTCCCCGGCCACTTCCCGGGCAGTCTGTTCCTCCTGTTTTTCCATTTCGCGGCGCTGCTGTTCTTCTGCCGCCCGCTGCGCCAGAACCTCTGGCGGGAGGATAATGTCAGCCCCGGCCTGCGGTACCGGAGCCACCGGCGCCTGTTCAGCCCATACCCGCCCGCCGGTAATGGCCCCGGGGTTCCAGGGACGGTCATCACCGGCCAGCCGCACCACCACCCCGGTATCGGGATTGTCGCGGGCCATTCTGACCCCCTCTCCTATATTCCCGGCCAGCAGGCTTTCACCATTGCGGCTGTTCTGCAGCGCCACGAACCGGGCGTCTTCATTGCCCATAATCCTTCCCTCTCCGCCGATAGCCTCCAGCCGTCCGTCCCGATCGGTCAGCGGGCTGAGCCAGATACCGGCGGCTTTCCCGTTCTTATCGAATGCCGGCAGCGCCACATGCGGCTGAGGGTACTTTTTCCCCGGAGAAATGAATTTTCCCGGTGAACTTCCCTGTGCCAGACCGGACTGCTGCAGGGCTGCCCGGCCAGCGGCGGTTTCATCCAGTGGCCTTGCCCGCCCGAACAACAGATCTGCGGTTTTCACCGCCCGGTCGTTAAGGGGTTCAAGAATATCGTGCGCCGTCGCCTTCTCAGGTGAATGCTGGATGGCCTTTATCCAGCCCTCACGCCTGTCGGTATAGACCTGCACATGCTGTTTCATGCGGGACAATCCCACGTAAGCAGACTCGAAGCTGGCCATTAGTTTTCGCGCCCCCACCATACCCTCCAGCGCGATGGCATACGGTTCGCTGGCCCCCTGGGCGCCGTGAGCCGTGATAGCGTAGGCGAGGTCGATATGCTGCTGTGCTTCATCCGCCTTCGGAGTCAGCGTGCGGGTGGTTTTGCCATCAGAAAGCGTGACACTGTCACCCGAAACAGACTGCACCTCCCAGACGCTGTTGGCCACATAGCCGCGTTCCGGGTCACTCTTGCTGAAACGCATTCTGTCCCCCTGAGACACGGTGATCTCTTCCTGGCGATAAAGCGTCACACCTTCAGCAGAGGCTTCACGGGGAGAGATATATCGCTCCTTTCCTTCACTGTCAGTCAGGGTGATCAGCTGATTATCCTTATCCACATTGTCGATACGGTGGTATACGTTATCAACCAGCGCCACCGCCCCCTTGTGAGCTGTCCAGGTCGACAGTTTGCGCAGTTCACCGTCACGGATGTTGCTCGTGACCAGCACCGGCAGGGTGACTTCCTCCCTGCCAGTTTCCCCGTTCTCCCGCCTCGCTTCATGAATCAGACCGTTCAGTGCCCGCCGGTCATTATTCAGATGGGTGATAATCAGCGTCTGCGACTGTGCCTCCGGGGTCCGTCCGGTATAGTCCTTCACCAGTGCCTCGTAGAGCGTCGCGGGCTGGCCTGCCGGCAGGCTTTCCCCCTTGCTCAGCGCCTTACGTATCTCCTCTTCCTGCGTCGGCGTGAATTCCACCACTGAACTGCCCGGCACCCAGGCGCCTTCTTTCCTCGGTACTCGCTCCGGCGTGACCTGCTCGATGGTGGCCAGAGCACGATCTATATCCCGGTCAATCAGGCTGTAGACCGCTGGTCTCAGCTCAGGCACCTGGCGCACAATCTCTTTCATGATGGCAACGTCGGCGGCGCTGCGCTGCTGCATCAGCCTGAACGGCTGGCCCGGCGAAATGGACTGCAGCTGGTCGGTATCTCCGCTGAGCACTGCGCGACCTCCCCCGGCCGCAATCAGGCTCAGGGCTTTCGCCGTGTCTGACAACCCCACCATCGAACTCTCATCGAGCAGAAACAGCGTGTTGCTGAAATCGGGTGTCTGGCCATTGCGCTGCAGCAGCTGCGTGTCGTGGAGGAACGACGCCGTCGTGCGCGCGTCCACGCCGGCACTCTGCATTTCCCCGACCGCACGATGCGTCGGCCCCAGACCGATGACATGCGGGCGGGTCTCTTCCGGCAGCAGACTGATGGCACTCATGACTGCCCGGAACTGGGTGGTTTTCCCCACCCCGGCATACCCCTGAACCACCGTGAACCGGTCCGGGGTTTCCAGAATCATCCGGGTCGCCGCCCGCTGTCCGGCGGTCAGGTCCGTCATCAGACTGGCCGGCACGCGGTCCATCAGGGGGGCCACCGCGTCTTTGCCTTCCAGCACCCGGGTCAGGATGCTTTTCTCGGCATCCCAGGTCTGACGGGATATCAGCAGGTCGTTACCGTGGCCCGGGGAGACACCGACATTCAGCAACTGTCCGGACTTGATTTGTTTCTTAATGGTCATCTCAATAGACCACATCGGGACCTTATCACCCCCGGTTTCCAGTGCCGTCGCCAGCAGCTGGGGGCGGGTGAAGGTCAGGTCCTGGCTCTCTAGCAGCGGGATGGACAGGTGAATGGCCTGTTCTGCCGGGGTATGCAGTCCGGCCTTCTGCTGCGCAATGGCCGCATCCAGGTCCGTCTCTCCGGATCGGGTCTTCAGCTGCTCTGAGACCACGCTGAAGGCGGTATGCCGCGACAGCTTCTCAGTCGTGCGCGCAGCATCCTGCGCCGAGTACAGCCGGAGATGACTTCCGCTCTGCGCCAGCTGGTTGAGGGTGGCGTTATCCAGCTCACGCTGCGTCACCGACGCAAAGACCGTTGCCGTCTCGCTAACCGACCTGCCGGGACTTTCCACCCAGCCGTGGCCGATTTTAATACCGTCAAACACGCCCGCGCCCACGGCCAGGGTCTGCGTGGTTTTCTGCCCCGGCCGCTGTACCGTCAGCTGCCCGTCCTCCACTTTCATCACCGTGATGCTTTCCCCGCCCTTCAGGCGTGTGTCCGGTATCTTCCCGAGCACCGCCAGACGTTCCCCCTCTGCCACCGGCAGTGTATCTGCCCGGAACAGCGTCCACTGGCTGTCGACCGCGGAAACCTTCAGATCCAGACGGACCCCTTCCCGGTCTTTCAGGGTCAGCATATTGCTGCTCGCGGTCACCCGGTCAATGACAAAGCGATCATGCGTCCGGTTCTCCGGATCCCAGCGTTCCATCACCATCCCCTCCCGGTAATAATCCCGCACGCCCCGGCTTTTGCTGTCCAGCCACACCGGCGTCAGGGATGTAATGGTCGTGTCTTTCTCACCCAGCACCCCCTCATGTCTGAGGGAGTCACGGATAAGGCCGTTGAGTACGCTCTGTTCACGCGTCCCGCTGATTTGGGCCACGCTTTCCTGCCCTTCACGCACGCTGACGGCAAACTCCTGTGCCAGCCGGCTGTAGCGTGCTCCTTTATCCGGTTCACTGATGATGTCGGCTGTGGTCTGATGGCCACCCTGCCAGCGATACGTATTCACGCCGCTGTCCTTCAGCACCGTCAGCGCGCTGCCGGTCCCGCTGCGCTTCCCGCTGTCGGATAGCAGGACCTGCACGTTATGGCGCATCGCGCCATCGAGCAGGGAAATCGTTTCCTTCAGGCTCAGCTTCTCCGCCTGATCCACGATGAGTGTTCCGCCCGGAATAAACGCCGTCCCGTCCTGCAGGGCGGATTTACCGGTCACCGTTTCCCCGGCCAGACGCACATCACCGGCGAGAAAATCACGTGAGCGGTTATCGGCCGCCAGGATATGGACGTCACGCCCCTGCTCCCGGGCCATCAGGGTTAACTCGGCCACCCGCTCCCGCTGGCCGGTTGCACCGCCCTGGCCGGAAACGATACCCATTACCGGGCGATCCTGCGCCAGCACGCTGACGGCATCGCTGAAAGGGACCTGGCGCACCACAGACGCATCGGGCGTGACTGAGACATGATTCTGGCGCTGCACCTCCTGACTCAGGGCTTTGACGGCGAGTTCATCGAGTACGTGGATGTTTGAGGTGAACAGGCCTTTCTCGCGATCGAGAGGGATAAGCTGCTCCCGTTCAATGGCGGCATCGATGCCCTTTCTCGCCAGCTCAAACACACCGTCCTTCGCCTCCAGCTGGCCGACCGTGCGTGCCAGCAGGTCGGCATACGTGAACTGCACCTTGCGGTCGCTGAGACCGGCAATCGCTTTCGTCACCACATCCGTGATATCCGGACCGTCAGTGTTCACCGGCGCGGCAGGTGCACGGGCCAGCTCTGCGGCTCGCGCATCGGCGGCCTCACGGTACCCCCGGATGTCAAACCCGGTCTCCTTCAGCGTGTTCATCCACTCCACCATCTTCTCTGCCGGATCGATGGCTTCTTTCGACTTGCGGGTATCGAGCGCGGCCACATCCCGGGACTTCAGGGAGGCATCGGGTCCTGCGGCCTCCCTGACCTCCTGAGTACGGGTGGAGAAGGGCTCCACAGGGACCCCTTTCATCTCCCACATCCCGTGTTTGCCCACGACTTCCGTCTCATAGCCAAGCTTCTCTACCAGGGGTTTGAACGCCTCCCGGTAAAGCTTCCCGAACGCTATCTGGTTCGCGTACACGTTCTCAATAAAACCTGTTTTACCGATCTTATCTGTGCCGAGAGTCTGCCATTTGTCCCCGTTCTGCGTGGCGTTAATGACGACGGCATGGGTGTGTATCTGAGGTTCCTGGTTACGGTTAGTGTCGTGGTTGAATTTCGCCACAATCAGATTTCCGGTCAGCACCGTTTCGCTTTTACCATCCGTCATGACCCGGGTCGCGGCCAGCGTCTCCAGTTGCCGCACCGCTTCGGTTACCGCCTGGTTGTGGGCATCGATAAGGCGTTTATCGCCGCCCAGCATCGCCATGACCGACACGCTTTTGGGGGCCGAGAAGGTCAGGTCATAACCGGGCCGGTGCTTGTTGGCGCCGTCCTGTATCCGGGTCAGGTCGCTGCCATCCGGCAGCTTCCCTTTCAGCAGTTCCGTAAACAGCGTCTTATCCACGGCTTTCCCGTCGATCCCCAGCGCTTCAGCCCCCTTACCCTGCCAGCGTTCGTCCATGCTCCCTATGACGTAGTAATTATCCTTATCCGTATAGTAATTACCGGCACTGCCCGCCGATTTAACGGAGCCAATCGACATCATCAGAAGTTCCCCCCAATCTCGACATCATCCTGCTCATCGTGGCGGTGGCTGCGGTTGATATTGACTTCCTCACGCCGCTGCATATCCCGCTGTGTCTGCTCATCTGCCAGCCAGGCGTCATACGCCTGCATGTCCTCGATGACACCGTCCTCGTTCATACCGGCCGGCAGCATTTCCTGCCCCTGCTCTGCGGACTGCTGCGCCAGCTCCTGTTCTGTCCCGCCTGCAGCAGGGGTACCGACAGAGGATGCTGTTGCGGCAGCAGCGGCCGCTGCGGCTGCTTTTGGTTTGATCAACGGTACGGTCGTGACCCGCAGGACGGGAGGCTCAGCTGCCCTGGCGGAAGGTTCCGCTGCCGGACTCTTTGTTGTCGGCGGCGCTTTTACCGGTGCCGGAGATACTGTCACTTCTGCTGGCGCAGGCTGACTGACCGGCTCAGGTTGTTCACCGGCGTGACTGTCTGTATCAGCTGGCCCGGGTTCCGGCGCATCCGGCGTGAAAAGCGCCCTGGCAAGGCTGCCTTCAGCTTCCCGGGCCTCAAGCAGCGCACTGAGTCGGGCGTCAACACGCGTATCGAGTCGGCGCTGAATAAATCCCTCGGCAATTTTTGGACGTGGTTTGTACTTCAGGGCCAGTTTCACGGCCGGATACGGTCCGGGCAGCGTGACATAGCAGGACAGGTCAGGCAGCGTCTGAATATCGGAGTAACTGACCAGCGTTTCCCGCTCTTTTTCTTTTCCGGTCGATACACCATCACGCACAGGGTCAGCACCGTAAGAGTACTGCTCGCTGGCTTTGAGGATTTCCTTCTCACCAATTTCACCGGCAGCAAACTCCGCAATCTCTTTACTCGGGGAGCGGAAGAAGGCCCGGGTGTTCATTACGTCAAAGAGCGTGGCGGCAGGCTTAACACCATAGATGTCTTCCAGCTGGGCATAGGACTGAATACCGAACACATAACAGCCACCAAATTTACGCGCCTCAGGGAGGATTTCGACCAGGTCCGGCAGCTTGTGCAGCGTGGGGAGCTCGTCGGCGAAAATCCACACGCGCCGGTTACGGTTCTCCCCCATCGCCAGCAGGCCGCGGATGGCAATCGACAGCCACATCGAGATAACCGGCTTCAGGGAAGCATGGGTGTCAGCGTTGGAGGAGATAAACAACCAGCCATTGGGTCGGTCTTCACGGACACCGCGCATCCAGTCCCGGATAGTGAATGGCTCGCCGTTCTTCTCAATGCCCTGCAGGTAGCGAATAGCCTTGACGTAGTTGGTCAGCACGGCACGAATGGAGATGGCCGTTTTCTCAATTTTCTCTTCAACCAAGTTCGCTGCCGGCGTGTTCTGCAGATAAGCGCGCAGCTTGTCGATTTTAATAGACAGCATGGTATCGACCAGCTTCTCGTAGCTGCGATCCTTGTCTTCACGCATCAGATACGCGCCTTCGGCAAAGATAGTGCGACCGGAGCCCTGCCAGAACGGGTCTTCTTTGGTACCCATCGGGATAAGGGTGTTGGAGATGTTGTCGAAGTCCGGCAGCGTCAGGCACTCTTTCCACAAATCCCAGGCAGCGCAGCGCGAATCCAGCGGGTTGAGGATTTTATCCAGTGACGGGTCGTAATAGCTTTTGACGAACTCACAGGAGCGATCGTAAATGATGGCCATATCACCCCGGGCACGGACATAATTCAGTAGCCGGCGGATTACTTCTGATTTACCGGAACCCACGGTACCGTGGAGGCAGAAGTTCTGGATTTCGGAGTTTTTAAGAATAGGCAGGTCGCCAATTTTAATATCAGAGGCCATACCATCACGCTTCATCTGGCGGGCCACTTCTTTAGGCTTATCGGAAAGCTGGCGCCCGCCGGTATTCTCATCCTCACTCTGCTGTTTCCCCTGGCGGCCCAGCACCCAGCTGGCGATGAAGAACGTCACGATACAGATAACAAGAGAAACCACGGCAGCAAAGACGAAACTGGTCCACAGCTGCTCTCCGCACCAGATAGTATATTTATCGGCCAGGATTTGTTCTGAGGTATATTCCAGCGACTGGCCGTAATACTGAATGGTGTATACCGGCTGGGAACGAATAATATCGCGCATCGGACCCAGCGTCGTACACCACCAGTATACGCAGCCGTTCACAAAGGTTTGCCAGCTGAGCCGGTACATCAGCATCAGTCCGCACAGCACCCAGAATAAAATAAACAGCACGTAGAAAATAATATTGGCAATCTGACCAAACATGCGAAAGCGCATATTGGCGATCTGACCGCCCTGCGTCATATCTTTGGCATTGAAACTCATGGCACTAATCCGTCAGTAAATTATTAGGGTCGAAAGGACAAACTAATCAGCGGAAACAGACCTCACGGGGTTACAGGGAATAAGCCTCCCTCACAGCAGGATGTGGATAAATATCGCCAGGCATCAGCTTATGTGTTTCAAGAGACCTGACAGGTTCAGATATTGCCATAAATAACCTCTGATCAAATAAAAAAGAAAAGACTCCGCCGAAGGCGGCAACGCCTCACAGATGCACAAATAAATTGCGCAACTGTTCACCGTTCAGATTTGGAATTAACAGATTATTTGACGAATTAATTCTGACACACCAGAAAGGTGATGCCAGTCTGGCCCGGAGTGCCCGGGCCGTGGAGTAGAAAACTTACAGAATATTTGCGATCGATTTTGCCAGCTGGTCTTCAAGAACAGGCTGGGCTTCAGGGAACTTGAGGTTAACTTTATTAGCGTTAGAGACGACGCGAGTTTGGTATTTGTGCTGATTACCCGTTTCCGTACTTGTCTGCACTTTTGCGCCGGATGTTCCCTGACGCAATACGGCCACGTTATCAGTCTGAACCTGAGTTTTGGTTCTTTCCGCGATCTGAACATCGGTGATCATGGTATAGTTCACATCTTCCACCATCGCGTCAGCAGCCATACCAACCAGACCGGCTGCAAGTCCTACTCCCAGAGTCGCCCCTGCAGAACTGGAGTTGTAAGCGGTAATCCCTGCCCCTAGAGCGGCGCCAGTCACAGCGCCCTCATAACCCCGGCTTAACCAGCCCTGAGACTCACGAAGGTCCATTTTATCGGCCTTAAGCACGTTCGCCTGGATCCAGTAGCCCGCCGTATCCGGGTTACTGACGACCTGATATCCCTTTGAAGTGACGGCGCTGGCAATTTTTGCCTGCAGGCCACTCATATCCTTATCAGAGGTATTTTTGATTTGCAGATAAACCGTCTTATTATTTGAAGGTTCCAGCCAGATTGTTTCGCTCATCTGGGTTTTTACTTCCAGATTTCTCTTTTTAATAGCGGTTCCCATTGCACTACATCCAGATAACACCAGCGCAGAGCTGACGACCATCACAGCCATGACTTTATTAAGCTTCATCCTGAATCCTTGTGACATAATCAATACGAGTGAATACACATTCTCTTATAATGTCGGAATGCGCATTCACTATATACGAATTTTAAGCGAGATGTAAAAATCAATTAAAACCTAGACAGCCAATAATAACAAAAAGAAACTTTTAGCCTGTTAATAAACCACCATAATTGATAGGTTGCATCTGGGTGATTACCCCCCCAACTTTTCCGCTCGGAAAGAGTTTATTGCAGAGGTGAGCAATGATAGCTGATAGCGTCCAAAATCCAGGTTCATGACAAAACCAAAAAAAACAGACGTTAAAATAACCATAAATGCAAAAGAAAATGGCGAGTCATAAACCACTCTATTACAAATAGCTAATAACATAATCACTGCCATGTACACAACAGCATAAATCATAAGCTTCTTAGAAAAAAAGCGATATATATTCGATTTTTCTCTAAAGTTTTTAGGAACTGACAAAAAGAGAGAGCGTGAACTGGCAATACCCAGGAGCATAATGATACTGACCCCGACAGGAAAAACCAAAACATGAAACATATACTTTCCGGACAAATAAACAGCATCCACACTAATTACAGCGCAAAGCATATTCCATACAACTAACACTACGCCTGGCCAAAGGCACTCCCAAAAAGATGGAATTTCAGCCTTCCCTTGTGAAAGTAGACTTTTCAGCTCCTCCACTTCCTCAATAAGTAGTTTGTTCGTAATCATCATTTTTACCTTTTACCATCAAGATAATCCTTTTGAATTTTCGCCGCTTTTTCCTCTAACTCAGCAGGCGAGTCAGCTCCTGGTAAAGATTTCACCTTACTCTTTCTTTCATTATAATCACCTTTAAACTCATTTGCTTTTGTTTTATGGTCCTTTTCCATTTCAGCATTCTCATTTTTCACCTCTTCGCCTTGCCGTTGTATGTTTTCGCGGGTTTCCTGCTGCTGTTGTTTATTCTCTGTAATCATCCCACCAACTTTCTGATCCACATTATCCTTAATACCCGAATCTTGCGTCATAGCATCGATACGACCAGAATTTTGTCGGTAGTCGGCCATTACCGATCCATTGTCACCACCACCTGACACCCCAGCCATATTCTGTCCGATGCTTTCACGACCCTGTTGATACGCAGCATCAACCCTGGGTTCTACCTGCTCTTTGACGAATTCACGCGCCAGGGCTTCACGCTGCGCCGCAATTTCAGGAGAACTGGTATTGGTCAGAATGGCCTCGGCATCCTGTGGAGCACGATGCTGAACAAAGTTCGCAAACTGCTGAGTCAGGTTTTCGTTCATCTGGCCAGTCATGCTCTCTGTGCGTGATGCCATCTCACTGTACTCATGGCTGCGTGTCCGGCTGCTTGTATACTGGTCATAGCTGTTTTTGGCACTGGAGAGTGACGCGGCAAACTGGTCAACACGCGAGCTGGCATTATTATCGGTAATATTGCCCGATGTGGTGGTTTTGCGGCTGGTAAAGTAATCGGATGCTTCCTTAAAGTCTTTGGCCGCCTGACTGCTGGTATCATGTCGGCTGTCATTCGATTCACGACCGGAAGTGCCAACATTATCTGTATTACCTGAGCTGTGGGTCCAACCCGCACTGCCTTTAACTCCGGCCTCAGCAGATAATCCAGTTCCCCATTTACCTAGCTTACCAAACAGCTGATCCCCTGAACTCCACTTACCAGATCCGTATAAATCAACGCCCTGCGTACTTTTAGCTGAATCATCCATCAACTGCTGGAAAGACTCCTCATTACTGATGCTGTTGGCTTTCGCATTAGCAACAACCGCATTCCACATCTTGCTTCTGGCCATCGAGTCCTGCGAAGACTCGGTAGTATCAGCTCCGGTCGTTGTTGAGGCGCTGTTTCCTTTATTGGTACCAAATTGCTGCAGACTATTCCAGGCACTTGTCACGCTGCTGTTATAGCCATGCAGCGCGCTTTCAGCCTGGACATCAGACTCACGGGCCATCTGTTGCTGCGCACTGGCTATCTGACGACCGACGTTGATATCCACCGGCAGTTTTGACATTGCACCACCACTGTCCCAGACCATCGAGCCATCCCGCGTCTGCGTGCTCATGCCTCCATTCGCCAGCTGCCGCGACATCTGTCCGAAACTGGTTGTGCTGTTGGTACCCCAGCTGTAGCCGCTGACGTTCTCCATCTGCATGTTGGCAAACGAGTAATTGCCATCCACCACGCCGGAAGCCGCCTGCGATGTTGCACCAAGCCCGGAAGAAGAAAAATGGCTGTAGGCACTGGAGAAGGCTGCTCCCATGCTCTTCACGATCCCCCACGACAAAGGCGGTATCATCACGGCAATATAGCCCGCGGTGGTCGCAATATCCGAGTTTTTGAGCTGAACCTGCGACAACTCAGAGAGAACGACCGGGACGCCATTTTGCTTCGCATAGTAGGCCATTGCGCTGTTCAGGATGGCGAACAGTAATGGCCACGTCTGCAGCCAGATAAGCGCAAACACATACCCCTTTAGCACCTGCAGCGTCATCATATTAAACATGGCGGCCATCACCATGATCGGGAACATCCCAATCATTATCCCCATGATAACGGTCTGCGTCAGCGGAAGTGCGCGAAGCGCCTGGTGCCCCATTGTGGCCTGTGCCAGCCGCTGCTTTTCAAGGGATGATGTGTTAGCGATATTGACCAGACTGGCGGTATCGCCGCTGCGGGCTGCATAACTCTGGATCCCGCTGCGCAGGGCGTTCATCGTGACGTTCTGGCGGATAATCTGCCCGGCGCTCTGTCCCGAGCTGTAGAAGTAATTGTAGCTGTCGCCAATCATCTGGCTGAAAAGCAGATCGGGATTAGGTTTGCCGCCAAACAGCTGACGAACATAGTAATTCCAGGTTTTACCGCCTGTCTGAGTATCAAGCGCAAGAGCCGATTTCAGATCCCGTGAGGCCTCCTCGCATGTCTGGAACTGGTTGTTTTTATCAAACACGCCACGCAGTGGGCTCGGGTTTGCAAAAATCAGGGTATACGGATCAGGTGAATTCAGTAATTCCTCAAAAGAGTACTTATGATTAAGGAAAATATCGCCCATCACACAGTTTTGTACGTAATCGGAGAACAGCGTCGTAATTTCAGGATTTTGTGATAAAAAATCCGTACTTTTCGCGACCAGATTACTGCCAAATAACATCCCCGTTTTACTGTACGTGACACTGTCCGGCAGCGCGAAGACCATCTCATAACTCTGGATAAGAGCGTTTCCCACCCGCGTTGTCAGCGACGCCGGAATGGCCAGACCAATAGGTACATTATCAACTTCATAGACCTGCGCAACGTTACTGTAATCGATGATCTGCACAGGGGTGCGAATGACAACCAGCATAGAGACCAGGGTAAGGGAAAAGACCCAGCCAATAAGGTCCATCACGTTGTGTTTTTTTACCCAGTTCCCCGCCACAATGAGTACCGAGATGGCGATACACATCTTTTCTATGGTCGACCATGTGCCGGTCCCCATAAACGCCGCAATCGCGTTCAGGTTGCCCCGTAACCAGTCACCGCCAGCAATGGCATATACCTCAAGCATTACAGATTCCCCCCAAAATGATAGTTATTCTGGTAGCGGGTCATCATGCGGGCAGAGACCTGCTGGCGCATGTAACTCATTTGCCTGTCAACCACAAGCAAGGCGTCCTGCTGAACCTGAACACGGGACTGAAAAGCGGCAATCTGGACACTCGCCTGATTGAGGTTTTCCATGATCATATCCATTGTCGACTGGGGATAATTACCGGTTGAAATCATCGCCCGGGCCTGCTGGATAAGTTCCTGAATGTACTGCAGCAGAATGTCGTAGCCGATATAGTCCGTCAGCTGGTAAATAAGTGAGTTAGACACCCCGAGCATCTGCGGATCGACCAGGTATTTGAATACCGGAATGGTGGTGCTGGAGATAAACCCTTTCTCCTGATCCGTCAGTTTTTCATCAGCCACTGCTTTATTCTGGATACTGCTTAACAAAGCGGAAATCTGGCTTTTCAGCGCCTTATTGGAGGTGATGGTCACGGTGGCATCAGCAACGACCTTAAGACACTTATCCGAATCATTGCAGTGGTAGATTTTAGCCGTGCCGCCCTCCATCATGGCTTTAATCAGGTCCTGGTCAGTGGTGCGTGCCGGCAGCGGCGTGATCTCACTGTTCTCCCCGAAAATCAGCGTCCCGGTCAGGGTCATCACAAACTCCTTCAGCTCCTTATTGCCGTCAAAGAGCCGGTTTTTGGACAGGGCATTCCACATGATGTTGATGTTCTTCATCACACGCTCCTTGTCCTTATCGCTGGCTTTATCCTGCACTTTGTCCATCTGCCCCCCCACCGAACAGCCCTGACGGGAAGCCGCCCAGTCCGAAAAAATGTTACTCTCGCCGGCAATGTCCTGGCAGACCTTTTGCTGCGCCACTTGGGTCCGTGGAAACAGACCGCCCACAATGCCCTGTGCGGCCTGGCAGGAGCTGAGGTTCATGCTGTTAATGTCGCTCGCCATCTTCTGAAGGAAATCCTTCGCGGTTTTGATCTCCGGAACCGTGGTCTGCAGGGCAAGGTCAAAGAAGTAGCCCGCGGCGTTGGACATAATTTGTTTGGCAAAGCGCTGCAGCTGCTCGCTGTTGATAAAGGAGAACGACCCCAGGTACGCATCGATGCCGCCGCAGCCGGCGTTAATATCCGGCAGGGTCATGCTGACCAGCTGGATCGTTTTCACCTGCGTTCTGGCATACAGCGAACCGCCGGAGGCGTAGCCCGCAGCCTGTCCCTGCCAGACCTGCGGCTGGCTGGTATTGGACGCAAACCCCAGCTTATTGAAGAAGTTATTCATGTCGCCATTCACATCGGCGGCGGCGCTAAATGACAGGCCAAGCGCGGCACCGCAGAAAAGTGACAGTAGTTTAATTCGCATCCTGTCCTCCATTACGCACAGCATTATTTTTAACTCTGTCGTTTCTCAGAATAAAAAGGGACTTAAGGTGATAACTGAAAAAATTGCGGATCGCTAATGTCACTCCGGCAACAAAGAACCCCACCCCAACAGCGATTAGCGCATAAGGGATGGCGTACATCATAATATTCCACAGGTCTTTTACTCGCAGGTCACCGCTGGCTATCCAGTCAGCCACGCAGAGATTAAATAAAAATCTCATTATCCATAACAGCAGAGCACCTGCAGTGAGAAACACAATGAATAATTCCAGATAGATTTCCAGACGCCTTTCCCGGTGGATAAATTCCGGCTTCAGTTGTTCTATTTTTTCTGCTGCTGTCTGTCCGGGTGCTTTTAAACTGGCTGGAAATAAAAACGCATACAGTCCCGTCGAACTTATATATTTGTTCATGGCTATTTTCCTTAATCACTTGATAAGACCGGATATAACAGAGACTCAGTGCATCATCTGAAATACCGTATCCACTCTGGCCATAAAGCCCTGTGCATCCGTGGCACCCTGCAGGATCGGGTACGCTGCCAGGGTGTTCACGTTGACCAGAAACGTGGTCGGGGTGGCCACCGGGATATTGGGGAAAAAGGTCTGCATCACGTCAGGAGGCGCCGGCAGAGACTCCGGAAACGCGTCATCACCCTGTCCGTCAATGGTGTAAGAGAACACGGAGAAGCCATACTGTCCGGCCAGCTGCTTCAGCACCGGGTCAAATTTATGACAGTAGGGACAGTGTCCCTGCATGAACAGCACCACTTTCCAGTCGCGCAGGTCCACCTGCTTTCCGTTGCTGAGCCGTAACCAGCGTGACTGAGATGCCCCGCTCACCGCCTGGGGAGTGTCGCTCTGCGGGGAAGCCGTTTCACTACCGGAGATTCCCCGCGGATCCCAGAGCGACTTCACCTCATCGAGCGTTCCCGCCTGTGCCATCCCGGCCAGAGCAAGGGAAAGAGCCAGTGCCGCCAGCGGCGTCTTAGCGATGTTCTTCAGGCTGCTTTTCACAGGCTTTCTCCTCTTTTTCGGCTTCAGCAATGAGGGCGTTAAGAATGCGGTATCCCCCAAACACCACCATTCCTAATCCCAGAATTTCAGCGGCCTGCACGGCCATTTCAGGCTGTTTTCTGACAAGCCTGGCTATCAGGTGGAAAAACACGCCCACGGCCAGCACCCACATCCCGGTAATATCTAAATCGGGAAATTGTATTTTTCGCATATGACCTCTTTCAATTTTTTGGATCTGAGTTCTCATTTGTGTTTAACTGAATACAGCAAGCTGTACACACCAGAAAGTCAAAAGGAATGACAGGAGTGAAAATGGATAACAAAAAATTTAAAGACACCTTGTTGACTATCAGGGATATCATTCGTGAAACATTACTGGGGAACGCAGCAATTGTTACATTGCTATATGCAATTTCATTCTGTCTCCCGGCCAAAGATATCGCTGATGTAATTTTCATAGCATTTCTGGCACTGGTTGTGATTTTTATATTTTTCTGGATGATGTTTATCATATTTGATTATACCGAAAGCATCATCAAAAAATCATCAGGCTTCATATTCATAATATGGTTTTTTTGTGTGCATGTGAATTTATTAATAAAGGTCTATGAGATATTCACAAAAAAACCTGTTCACTGAAATCTCAAAGCTATCGACAACCACGCAAGTAATGGCATTCCAGCCATAATACAAACTCTGAATATCACCTTACAGGCCTGCCGGGTATAAATGGCCCGATGAATAAACATGGTCTGCAAAGGCGTACAACACTGAATACTGGCAGCCATAAATGATACTACGTCCCAGGCCACACCCTGCTTTGCCACATAACCAATGAAAATACTTTGTATGAGTATGACAACGAATGTGCACCTGAAATACTCTGAAACGTTAATATTACGAGCGAATATATATCCAGTGAACGTGACAAACAGAATAGCCAGGAACGCAGCAATATATACCGTTGTGACATAATGCATAAGCACCTCAAAAGTTTGGTTTAAAGTCGCTGGAGACATAGAGGAACTGTTTCGCCAGGTCGTCCTGACTGATAAAGCCGTAACTGAGAGGCTTCACCTGGCCACTTTTCGGGTTAACCAGCATCATCGCGGGGAAGAACTTCACGCCAAGCTGCTCTGCCTGGCCCTGGTCCGTCCGGCTGTCGGGCAGCATGGGGTTAATCACTCCGTCAACCGACACCGGTATCACGCTCAGGCCATAGGTTTCGCGAAAATTTTTAATCACCTGGACCAGCTGGCCATCGATCGCTTCCCGGCCCCGGTAGAAGAACATCACGCCGTAGTGCTGTGCGAGGGTGGAGATAGCCTGTCGCTGTTCGGCATAGTCAGCGGCGAGCTGGTTTTTTACCGTGCCGTTGTAGTGGCTGTACTGCAGGTTGTAATCGAGTTCGGGGTTTTCCAGCATAGCTTTCTTCGCACTCATCGAGAACAAACTTGCCTGCTGCGTCCAGTAGTTCTGCAGCCGGAAGTACTTCACGAAGTTTTCAGACGATGGATACAGAATGGCTTCGTACAGCGACCGTTTGGTGGCCGCCTGGAGTGTGGCGAGTTTCTCCAGAATATCCATTTGCGGCGGTGGTGCCGCTGGTGCGGCTTGCCTTTCCTCATCACGAGGCTTCAGTTTCTCGTTGTACCACTGCCAGCCCGCATCTTTGGCGAAAGCCGGCATCAGGGCGCAGCAAAGGCACCCCGCCAGCATGGCGGCATGTATTGTTCGCATGGCAAATACCCTTTTATGAATTAATGCGACTGGCGTGACAGATGCTGATAGACACTGTATTTATCGAGCTGGCGCTGTATCTTTCCTGCATCATCACGGGCTTCAAAGCGGTAACCGCTGCAGTACAGAGGCAGATGATTTATCTGAAGGTCCACCCGCTCCCCGTCCCTGACCACCCACGCGGCCTGAGAAACAGTGTCGCACTGGATCCCCCAGGCCCGGTTGGTGGTCATAAATGCGTTAACCTGTCTGTCCCGCCACAGGCTGTACGACATAATGCTCACCAGAAAAACAACAAACACGCTGACAAACAGCACCACCATTCCATACGATTTTCTCTCTTCCATCCCTGCTCCTTTATTTTCCCTTCTGTAAAAGTCTGGTTAGCGCCGAAAAAAACAGATAATTCATAAGCCCGACACCGCCCATGCAGAGAATAAAGACCACACTTTCAACATAATCACTCCCCGATGTCCCTTTAACGGCATCCCAGGAGAAATAAATCACCGGAGAAATAATGATTATTGTCAGCGTTAATCTCAGGACAAAATCAATAACAGGCTTTTTGTGAAAATTCATTTTCATGATTATCGGTCTCTTTATTAGGCAGCATGGTTTATTGCGCGGATTGCTGACTCATGATTTCCTTAATTCGTTCTCTGGTCTTATTGGTGAGCACATCGTTTTCCGGTATTTTTTGATTTTTCATCAGGTCGTCCATAAAGTTGGTGAAATCCAGCTTGTTAAAATCAATCCCCTGGAGTTCCGCGACGGTAATGCCCCGACAGTCAGGACTGCTGGCGCCGCCAAAACCGATATGCAGCTGACCGTTTCTTCCCTGCTGCTGAACGATCTGCGCCAGTTTTGAGTCGAACTGGCAATAGCTCCTTTTTTTCTCCAGGCAAATACCCAGAACCTTTTTAGAGCAGAATTCCCCGATACTGACCGTCAGCTTGTCTTTTTTCGCTTTGGCCAGCGCCTTTTCCTCGCTGCTGCAGCGTGCCAGCCCCACATCCTGGCCCCAGCCGCTGTCTTTGCAGCAGTTACTGAAGCCGGCAGCAAATTTCTTACAGAACTTCGCTTTTCCGGTGAAGGCCCGGACATCCACCCCGTTCAGTGCCGCGACGTCCTTCCCCGCGGCTGCCAGTGCCGCCAGCTCAGACACCGCCTGCCCAAAGTCATTGCTCTTCCCGGACGTGGCTTTGTCACATTCACCATCAAGGCAGAAGACATCACCGCCGCAGATCATTTGCTTGCCACTCGTCCTGGTTTCGCAGGAATACGTTGCATATTCATGCAGGCACGTGCCTTCCTCGCTGGAGAAGGCGCACTGGCGGGATGACAGAGTACAGGCCGTATTTTTCATCAGGCTTTCACAGGAGCCGTTGTCCGCCGGCTGCGTGAGCCAGGTATCCTTATATTTCCAGCAGGCTTCCGTGAACGAGTAATCCCTGCCTCCGAGGGTGATGGTTCGCGTTCCTCCCGGACTGATACATTCCTCGCCCGTTTTTTTTCCTTCATCCTTACTGAACGGACAGCTTTCAACCCAGATGACTTCAGGTGCGTAGACGGTTTCGGTTTCCTCCATCACCAGGGTGACCGTGACCTGTACGGGTTTCTGGCTGGCCGATGATACGGTTCGTGATATTTTGCTTACGGCAAAGTTCTGCCCTGCAGTGACCGCTTTGTCCACACCAAACGACTGATGAATATTCCCCTGCCCGTCATAGGTATATTTCGTACAATGCGTGTTCTGGCCGCCTGAACATATCGATTCTGATCGTGGCCAGCTGATCACATCAATGGGTAACGTTCGTTCAAAGAGAGTCAGACTTTCACTGACTGCACTCTTGCAGCTATCCCGCACCTTCCCTTCGGCGTCGCATTCTTCAATCCAGGGGATGACCAGAGGCTCACCATCCACCGAGGCATTCAGCAGACGACCGTTGGTCGGGATCGTCAGTTTGCCACTCCATTGCCGGGTACTCCGGGCATAATTCAGCGTCACCACTTGCTGATAGGTTCGGTTAACTTTCTGCGTGGTGGCGTTATCCTTCAGGGTCGCTTCCCGTGTGCAAAAATTTTCCACCTGCAGTTCACGTTCGCAGGTATGGTTTGTGAACTCGCTGCGGTTCACAACCTGGGCGGTACAGGACTGTCCGGTATCACCGACAATGCTGTCGGCACGGGATTCTGTATCCTTTGCGGCCTGAATAAACGGCGCATCCTGAGATATCTGATCCGGTGGCCGGTTCGTAAACGACTCCGTAATCGTTTTGCCGGTATCCCCCTGGCTGAACTCCAGGGCTGAATCGCTTTTCAGAGAGCTGTCTCCGCTGGCAGTGACGCCGCCGTAGTATTTTATCTGATCCGGGTTGTCGGTATACCCCGGCAGGTTTTGCTCACCACTGAAATTTTTTAGTGAGTTCAGACCATTGCCCTGCACCTGTTTCGCAAAAGCCGAACCGGCTTTATAGTCACTTCCACTGTCAGCGCAGGCGGGGGATGCCAGCCAGATGAAGGCGCTCAGGACAAAAAAATGCGCGGTCAGCACGGAAATAACCGTCTTCATTTCCACCCTCCCTCATCCCTCACCATTTCCGGTAACGCCATGAAGTACGGTTTATCTTTCATGGCAGGCTCCCGGCGGCATTCGAGGGCGCATCAAGCATCTGCCGGGCCACCTGTGCGCAGTCACCGGTTTGTGCGACTTTCTCCAGCGCCTGTTTGACGTGAATGTTACCGCGTACCACGTCATACCCGGCCTGACACCGCACCACCAGAGACGGCACACTCCGGATGCCGTACTGCGTGTACAGTGTCGGGTCGATCTGCACCCCGTCGGTCACGCCATCCTTCACCAGCTGCAGCACCGCGTCAGTGGTAGTCCTCATGTCGTTATTGACGAGCCCGCGCAGTGTCGCCGGAATACCATACAGCCGGGTTTCGTGCAGCATCCGCTTCAGCCCCTCTTCAGGTATCGAGAAGGAGACAAAGTACAGCGCCCCTTCTGCCGGCTTTTCCTGATTCGCCGCTTTCTGCTGGCTGACCAGATTATCGATAAACTGGCGGTCAGATTTGGGCAGAGGATTACGGCTGATTTGCGCCTCAAGCTCCTGCTGCAGCTGTTTATCCGGATGCTGGCGCAGCTGTTCGCTGAGGTTCTCCTGCTGCTTCAGCCATTCCCTGTCTGTAACCGAGGAAGTTTCAGCCAACACTGCTCGTCCGTTCAGCAAAAGCATGACCATAAACAGATTCATTAATTTCATGAGAGACTCCTGTCAGAGAAAGACACAATTGCGTTTACGCCACATCAGATAGCCGTAGTTCTTGCGGGTGTTGGGTGGATTTTTGCCGGCCTCCCAGCGCATCACGCTGCGTCCAAGCGGATGGCACTGACCACTGTCCGGATACATGTTCACCATCTGATAGCGCCAGCGCTCTTTCGGGATGATCGGGGAGGGATATTCGTAACAGACTGCCTTGTCCTTCCCGATACTCTCCATAATTTGTCCCTGCCGGTGGAGCTTGAAGGCCATACGCTCACTGACCAGTACCGACGACTGCAGCGGGCTGGACTCATTACTGACCTGGCCGTTAAACGGGTAAAGTGAGCCGTGACTTCCACCACACCAGAAGAGCACATCCAGTGGCATATGGAATGCACTGGCCAGCGCATCCGCTGCGCAGGCGCCCTGCGCGATGGGGTTGGCAAACAGGATGGCTTCCGGATTCAGGATGGTGGTGAGGCTGCTGTCCACCCAGGTCGGGTCAATCTCGGACAGATAGGCAATATCCATGTCTCCGCCTTCCAGACACCCTGCCGAAGTGATGATGTTCAGCCAGTACGTCAGCGGGTACTTGTACCAGTGAACGTGATAGAAGGCGCCGTTCACCTGCTTATCGTCCTTTCTCGCGGTCCCCATGCCGGTCTTGCCGAGATTGATACTGAAGCCCCCCAGATTGACCATACAGCCTGGCGAACGGCTGACGTCCGTCATGGCCATCGGTTCCCAGTACCCGATGGCCAGGCCGGGACGAACAAAAAGCGGTGGCGGCGCCGGACACAGCTGCAGGGGACTACCCGGATTGCTGGTATCAGGCAGATCGCCTTTACCAACCTGCACGCTGCCGAGTGATAAAGGAAATATGCAGCGCCAGCACACATCGGTGATCGGGTTGACGAATCGACCTTCACACGACGGATCTGCATGTACCTGAGGGACTAACGAAAAAAACAGGAGGATAAACAAAAATGATATTTTTCTCATTGATTATCCCTTCCCCTGAATTTTTCCCAGATGTTGTTTACACCATCGATTATTTCTTTCTGCTTTTTTAAATCCTGTCCCTTAGCGAACTCCTTCAGCACGTTGGAAATAAACTCCAGCCTGTAAACCTTACGCCAGAACGAGTCCTCATCATGTGGTTTTAAAAGAAAAAGCTCATCCAAATCCTTTTCCATATCGCTGATGAGATACTTTGCTTTTCCTTCAACATACCGACAATACCGCCCCTTCTGTATTTCATAATCGTCAATTCTTTCTTTCAGAAGTCTTTCACATTCACGTCGGTGGTTAATTTCTTTATTTTGTCGAACCACCGTAAGCCACTGAACAACAATTAATGCTGCGAGAGCAATCTCGGTAATAGTCATATAATCACCTGACAAATAATCGTAATACGGAATCGTACGGGTCAACGGACGGGAAACACCTCAATATTCAGCCGTTCACCGGAGGGCGCCGGCGTGATCCGCGCCGGGACCGCCGTCAGGCCAAATCGCTTGCTCAGTACGCCGTTCTGGTCGAAATAGATCCGGCTGTCCAGCGCTGCGGAGGTGTCCGGGATACTGCCACGCACCAGGATAATTTTGCTCATCAGGGTTTCCGGCACCTGACGCTTCATCCAGGCCAGCTGGTCGGCATCGTCACCATTGATGAAGTACAGAGTCTGGACAAACGGTACGGTTTTAAGCGGGTTCATCACATCGCCCTTGCGGGCAAACACCCGCCCCTCATTGTCCTTCAGGTCTTCGGTCAGGCGGATGCTGGGATCAAACCAGCGCTGCTCGTATTTCTCCGCACGCTTAATGCCTTCCACCGGCGCCGGACGCTGACTGTTCTCGATAACCCGCTGCTTAAACGCATCCATCGTCTGGTCCCACTGGCCAGAGGATTGCAGTGACTGCAGACGCTGCGTGATGAGCTGCAGCATGTCCTGCTCCCGGACGGGCCATAAATCCCCCCAGGTACCGAGATCAGCCGCCTGAGTCAGCGGCGATAGCAGACAGGCGGCGAGCAGACAGCCTTTCAGTCGTAACATTACTGTTCTCCTTTCATCCGGCGGGCAATGTCGTGCTGGATGTTGCGGGTCACATCGGGCGCGCCCTGAACCACGGCAGGTGAAACCAGAATGACCACATGATGCTGCTGCTGATACTCCGCCAGACTCTTCTCCAGCGCGTCGTTAAACCGATCAGAGAGCGCTTTTGACTGCGCCTCTGTCAGCTGCTTCTGACTGACACTGTCCATAAAGCTGTCGAGCGTCTTCTTCATATCAAAAGCCACCACCCGAGGCGTGGAGTACTCCAGAACCACGCGTGAGAGAAACGCGCTGGTTGCCAGGGCGAAAAGCACGAGAGCAACGATGACGGGTATCCGGCGAAAGGTATGAGAGGTCGTACTGACCGGTTGTTCGGTGTAGTTTTTCATCACTGTTTATCCTCCATGTCATTCACCGGTATTCGGGATTCAAGCTCAGCCATTTCTTCTTTAAAGTTGCGACACGCGAGGCCGTACACCGCATCGTGGATATCGACCCCCTCTTCCCGGCGCGCTTTCATGTACTCAAAATCCGGGCCTTTTGAGGAGTACATCGCCCGGCTGAGCGGGTCGACGAACAGGCGGTGCCAGGAGCAGTTCGCTTCCACCTGGAGCATAAAAGAGGAGAACCACTGCTCTTTTGCCGAACCGAAGCCGTTAATCATGTCTTTCTCCAGCTTGCTGAACTGATCCGGGTACAGCTGGTTATACTTGGCAAATTCCTTCGCTGACTGTTTCAGAATGGCCTTGTACGATGAGTTCCCCCACGCTGCACGTGCGGCGCTGGAGGCGGTCGGGGAGTCGAAGTCCACGATGTTCTGCGTGATGGTGATGTATGCGCCGGTATGTCGACGCGCGGTACGGTAGCCTTTCTCGATGAACTGACCCACTTTTTCATTTTTGAAATCAAGGAGCTTCCAGCCTTCATCGATGACGTTCAGTTTTTTCAGGCCACGCGGTGACTGATACATCCTGTTCTCGATGTAAATAATCAATGAGAACATCACAGCGATAAGCAGAGATGGCCGCGACTCCAGGCCACCGAGCTCCAGTACCACCATCCGGGCATCTTCGTGGAGTGTTGGTTTATCTGAGTTGAAATAGTCCCCGTAGATCCCATTTACCGTGTACTGATCGAGCAGGATTATCATCTCGTCCAGACGGCCCCGGATTGTTGGGGAATCAGCATATTCATCGCTGTCCTTCGCGTCCTGTAAAAACTGCACTACGTCATCAACGCGTGCATGATTACGTTTGCTTAACCAGGCCGCCTGCACTGCCTGCAGAAGCAGGCCTTCATGGACTTCATCCAGGTTGCCGTTCGGACTGGCCATGACCGACATCTGATCGCGTATACGTTCTGCTGACATGTCGAAGTGAGCATCATCCAGCACGTTGGCGAACGGGTTAAACTTGAGGGTATCGCCATCGAGATATACGCCCCCCATGTTTTCACACAGGGACTTATAGCCATCCCCCATGTCGAACACCCAGGCAAACCCACCTGAGTCGAGCACACTGCGAATGAGGGGCTGAATCAGACCAGTTTTACCTGCCCCGGACGTCCCGCAGACCGCCATGTTGAAATTGGTATTGTTCATTCCCTCGTAGAACAGGTCGATGAACGCCAGCTGATTTCGGTAGGTGGGCGCAAGGAGTCCCGCCGGCGCCAGCGGGCTGTCAGCGACGATCGGCAGGAGGTTAGCCACCTGGAACGTCTCCGCCCGCTTAACCACGCCTGCCGCCTGCAGCTCTTTAAACAGGCCCTCACCACACTTGAACGGCATCATGGCCAGAAAGTTACGCAGGTGATGGTAGCGGGCCGGGATAAGCTGGAAACCGCCTTTACGGTAGCTGTTGAGCACCTGCTGTTCAGCGGCGAGAGAGGCCTCTGTGCTGTCTGCGGTGTACGTGGTGATATTAAAGAAATAGGACACCAGGGAGGTCTGGTTGGTCGCCAGTCGCTGGCGGATATCGCCCCACTCCTGCATTTCCTTTATCACGTTCGGAAAGTACTTCGCGTAGGAGGTTTTGCTTTTCTTCTCCACGTCCATGAACTTCAGGTTGGCTTCGTTCTGGGTCTTCACCTGGTCCTCCACCATCAGCGTCAGCGTGATGACAAAGGGACAGGAAATGGAGAGCTCCGGGTTAAGCAGGTTGGCGTAGTTGTCCGCAGCGGTCCAGAGGAAGGCCATTTCCGGATCACTCTCCAGATGGTAGCTCGTCACCCGGGTCACGCACTCTTTCCCGTCGCGCCCCAGGCGGCCAATTTTCAGATGACCGGCGGTGACCTGCATATCAAAGCTGTCATCGACACACTGATAGTTCAGATCCTGATAGGGGTCCAGCTTATACGGTACGCGGTACATCTCGTGCGGGTCCGGGTTTATCAGCTCACGCATCAGTTCGACCAGCCCGGCAGCATCAAGGATACGCGTCGGAATATAGGCACCGCCCAGTGACGCCCGCAGGATTTTTATCTGGTTCTCCATCTCCACAATTTGCGTGGTGGAGTTCTTCTTCCTGGGTACGCAGCAGGAGATGTACACGCGGTAGTTACGCAGCGTCAGGGGCAAATCCAGTTCAGGAGGCAGGGGGAACTTCGTCTCCGCTGCCCGGAGGTAGTAGGCCTGGGTAATGGCGTTAAACTTCTTAGCCTGTTTACCACTCCAGCGGAATTCGCGCAGACCATAGTCGATATCATTGCCGACCAGTTTGCTGGAGACCAGATGAAAACTGACCGGGACGCCCCGGGGAAGTTTGCTGCGCAGTAAATGCTCCAGTGTGGCGACGATACTTTTATCCGCACCGGGTAAAGGACGCGCCTCAAACATAAAACCGACGGTTTTGTTATTAATAAACAGACCGGTCGCGGAATCATAATCCTTATAGGGCAGAATACGGCTGAACTGGGGGAAATTCATGCTACCCAGCGTGTCATTGGCTTTAGCGGATTCGTCGGGCAGCTTCAGTGCTGATACGAGTGAATTCACAGCCTGGGTGACGGTATCAATGATGTTATTACTCATGCGGTCGTTCCTTTAAAAGCATTTCAAAATAACAAGGGTAATAAATGGCAAGAAGAATATTCATAGCCGCACTAGAAACTCCTTCTTATAATGGAAAGCACAGGAATGAAAAACAATAAACACATGGAGGCAATAATCTGACCCATAAAGATCGCATCCAATAACATCGCCCCTTGCCACAAACAAATAAGCAGAGTGATAAATAATAAAACCACATGAAAGAAAACAATCAGGAACAGAATGTTCGCTGAGAACTCCCCATCACTAACTTCCACCTCTAAGCAGAAAAAATAAAAGATACACAAACTACAGATAATATAGATGCCTTCATGTCGAATACCCTGAAAGAAATCAGGAGAATACTCTCCTGCCAGTCCATTGTAAGTCAGCCTGGCTCCCAGATAGATGAGCCAGTAGACTGGAGGGATAAACAAAAATCCATACTTTCTAAAAAACAGCATCATATCCACCCCCTGATTATTTGCTCATAGAGTTCAGTGCGTTAAGTTGTTTTTCACGTACTGCTTTAACCTCTTCTTTATCCTTGCATTCTGAGGCCATTTTTTTGGCGTCACCAAAAGTTAATGTCGCTGACGAAGTGACAGTATTAGCTTGAAGAACCATCCGAAAAGCCTCAGCCGCGCAAGGTGTGTCATGAATAATACTTTTCAGTTGTTCTGGAGTGGCGGGCTGCATATCACGAAAATCTTCATATTGCACAAAAAAACATCCAGCTGGCACAAGAAAAAGAAAAACCAAAAAAAAATACCATATCGCAGTTTAAAACGTTTCAATTCTTGCCTTTCTTTTTCATCGGCCTTTCTTATTAAATCCCGGGAGCGCTCTTCAATTTCTTGTTGTCTTTCCATTGTTCTATCTCTACCGGTCAATCCTGTTTGTTAATCAGCATTTCATTTTGAGTTAGCTTTATATAATTCCCACTGATGGATATACGAATAATACCGCCCATCAGGCACATTAATGATGATACCATCACAGTCCAGTTTATTAACAGGGCTGGTAAAAGCGCCTGTCGATATGTTTACTTCAAGTGTCTTGCAGTCGTCTTTCCAGTGTCTACCTGCTTCAAGTTCATCCATCGAAAATGAGTGAATGGAGATAACGAACATCCCGCAAAACCCAACCACCGCTATAAGCGCACAGTATATGAATGTATCGCCTCTGTTAACTCGAAGATTGAATTTTTCAGGGATGGCAACCATTGCCAGCGCACCGACCACACCAATAACAAAAAGAATCAGGCATATACCGTTAAGCCATGCAACGTTATGTCCAAGTATATAGTACGCTTTCACTTTCTTATTCCTTATGCTGCATACTTTCAAATAACGTGAGATTGTTAATACTGACCATCGGTCTTACTATTCACCTGCCCCCATCCGATCAAAGGAATAAATCAAGACATAAAACATATAAAAGATCACTGTGGCCGTAAAAAAACCCGTTATTACTGACAGCGTCAAATCAGGAGAGTCCGCCCACATGTTTTTATCCTTAAACACCATGAAAGAAAATAAAGCACTGAGACCAGCAAGCCCAAACAACATTAAAATATAGGCAAGCGTATCTCTTATAAAAACACCAATAATTACATAGCCGTAACCACAGATAATGATTGCCATTGCAAAAAAAGTCGAACAAAACCATCAAAACTTAACTGGTATTCAGCCATTTAACCACCCTCACTCAATGTTTCTATCACGCTGCTCAAAGGCTCGCGGGTTTTAATTTCAATGCACTCTCCTGTATTACTTCCGTAACCTCTGCTTCCACGTGCTTCGAGTACCCGTAGCATTTTTATGCGGACATCTGTATTAGGCATGGGAGTAATATCCCAAATTCCACCACCACTACTCGGCGTCATCAGCACCAGAAAAATAAAGGCATGCATACTTTATTGCCTCTGTTTATATATTAACGAATGAATATTTCTTTCATTGCCTCTGCGATAGTTGTTTGCTTATCACCACTTATCGCTCTGTCATAATCAGCCTTGCTGACATTTTCAATAACATCACCACACTGAAGTCGATTTTGCGCAGGAGAGAAAAACCCTTTATCAATATTAGTCTCAAGCAACCGGCAGTCATTTTTCCAGTGATGAGAAAGAGCTTCGGGCACTGTATTACTGTCAGTAGAAAACAGCAGGCTATAACCTGCCAAAAAAAATACCAGCATCATCGCCCATCCGAATAACTCTCTCATAACAAGCTTTTCCTTTCAGTAAATAACATCATTGCACTTTATTTTCAGATAAACTTCCTTCTGGCCTGTACTTAACGGGAAGGTAGCGGGTTGTTCCGTCAGGACAGGACCAGGCATCTTTGCGCCCATTAATTCCTTGTTTAGCATCAAAAGCTGATATCTTGCAATTTGTTAATGTATTCATTGTATTCTTTTTTCTTAAAATCATTTCCTTATAAGCATCCTCTGGTGACAAAATAACAAGGGCAGTTATAACATGAAGAATTAAAACCCCAGAGAACATGCATACGCGCCACACCCTTCTCTCAAACGCCCTTGATGCAAAAAATCCAACTATCACTCCCATACCAATAGCGAGAAAAAAATAAAATATATAAAAGGAGTCAGCCCGAACAAGCTTATAAGAGAATGTTAAGAGATTAATCATAATCAACCCACCTATTTAAATAACGCCTTACACAAAGATACATGAGCGTAATATCTGCGTCTGAGCACGCTACCGCCCATCCCTTTCAACGCAGAGGGCACTCGTTATAATTCAGAAATGAAAACTTACTGCAGCGCCAGTAATGGCGCTGTGAATCAATTAAGGCGAGGTTGTCCCCACGCCGATGGTGTCACGACAAAAAGAACCGTTGCTGGCTGGTGATATACATCATCTGCATCCACATACGGCGCTATCCACAATGACGTTGTCTCCTCCCCTTTTCTTAATGGCCGGGGATAGTTACCAGGAGCCGTTACCGGAGATGTAAAAGTTGATACACTGACCGGCCGAACAGCTGGCGCTACAGCCACGGGCCGATATACCGGCGCACTGACTATTCTGTTATTAGTCAGAAATCCTGACGTTACTGTATTAGTCGGTACCGTTGTCGTTGTTCTGGACTGCATTAAATTTGGCTGTGGCGGCAACGGGTACGAATTAACTGACGTTGTTCTGAAATTACCCTCAGCCAGTTGTGGCAACCCGGCCGCAACCGGCTTTGCGTCACTGCGTTCCTCTTTCAGCTTCGCTTTTTCATTTGCCTGTTCCATCGTCATACAGGTATCCGACGTCGTGGCATTACATTGAAATTCGGTCTCTGTGCCCGCACACCCGGTTAAGAGCAAAGCGCTGCCCAGAGGAATTAACAGCATTAATTCCTTCATGATATTTCTCGCTATTTATCGGTTATTTCTTCAGGTTCATCCTGACTTGGGTATTTTCCTTAATCGCCCGAACAAATTTATCCCCTTCACCCGGACTCATTTCATCGTAAACACGCTTAATCTGGCTGACATCAGATCGGGCTAGAATCAGCCCTGAAGAACCCGAATCAGACTCTCCGACGACAACACCGTTTTTCCGTATGATCCCCCTGCGGACAGGAGTCCGACGGAAAACCACAGCGATCCCGGTAAACACCACCGCCATCAGCAGCCAGAGCCAGAGAATATTATGCGTATAGCTCTGGTCGATATATGCTGCATACCCTGCCGCATCCGTACTGACGGTGGTACAGGCTTCCTGTAAAACCGGAGGCAGTGGTGCGTTCACCGCATCACCATTAAGTTCTTTCGGCCCCGTGCAGTCCTGAATGACATATCCCTCCTGCTGCACAGACTCTACGGTTTTCACCAGTGTCTGGCCGAACGTGTACGGTCCCGTCCGGAACACCAGAACAACCAGTAACATCATCATGGCCAGCGGATACACCACCGCACACTTAACCAACCAGTGAGCCCAGCGCAGTGCTGACAGAACAGCAGTAATGAGAGACTTAGCCATTATTTTCCCCCTGCGGCGCTGCGCCCGGAGAGAACTCACGCGGATCAAGTTTGCCCAGCTTCTTCAGCATCTCGTCAGTATTGAATCCGTTCATACCGCCGCCTGACTGATGATGTGCATCAGCCTGCGGTGCCGGCTCCGCCTCCTGATTCTGAGCCTGCTGTTGCCCGTTCTTTTCCGCTTCCAGTTCTTCAATCGTTTTCAGCTGGAATCCATCCTGGAACACGACCGTCACTTCGTTGCCGGCACCAATCGGAATGACCGGGTGATACTGCTCGGCCCTTTTGATGTAGTACTCGCTCAGCGTCTGCGCAGCTTTAGATGCACCACCGCCGACGCCCATTTTCAGAACATCACCGGCGCCAACAGATGCGGTTGCCCCCAGGCCAACTGCCGGCTGTGAAGCCCGTTCCATGCCCTGACCAATCCCGTCAACAAAACCGGCCCCCCATGCCCAGCCGAGGATTTTTCCGTTACGCATCACCACCTCTCCCTTAACCCCGTTTTTCCCCATAAAGGACACGTGGCCGTTAATGGGCTGATCGATGGTTTTATCACCTTTGATACAGCTGATATTGCGGGTACGGACAATGGCGCGCTCACTCGATACATCGCCCCAGGCTTCAAGCCCCACAAAACACCCTGTCAGGTCGTAGGTTTTGCTGTTTGGCATTTCCACACGACCGGTGATACGCAGCTGCATCGGTACAGTTGATTCATTCCCGGTAACAGACGCGTTGGCATCTGCCCCCTCGATAAGCGTGCTTTTTGCAAAGCTCCCCGACGGAATGTACGGCAATGACTTTGCTTTCTTTCCTTTGTCGTAACTGAACGTTTTACGCTGTATCTGGTTTGGTACCGGCACAGACTGGTAGCTGACCTGCGGCGGCGGTGTCATACCATTCCCCGGATAGAATGCCGTCGGAGGCGGTACCGCGGCGCCGGTCTGCGGCGGATAACTGGCTGGCTGCGGCTCCCCTTCCGGACCGGGTGGCGGTGACGGAGGAGTCGGCGCGGGCTCGCCACCAGAGACAGCCGGTTTCACGCCCAGCGCCTTCAGCTGAGTCTGCATGGCATCATTATCACTGCTGAGTTTGTCGATACGTATCTGGTCAGCGGTTCGCGCCTTACTCAGTAGATCCACTTCCCCCTGCAGGGAGTCAAAACGCTTGTTGAGATCAGCAGCCGTCGCCTGCATTTCTGTTGTCGCGTGCTGCTCCACCTTACTGTTGAAGCTGCTGTCGACCACCCCGGTCATATCCGGCGCGGGTTCGCCCTGAGCCGGGGCTTCCTCATCAGAGCTCATGTTCAGATCTGACAGATACAGCCCGCCTCCGACTGCTGCTGCGCCGCCCGCCAGAATGAGTCCCAGCCAGATATATTGCTTACGTTTGATCAGCGTGTTGAAGTTGGCCATCAGCGCTTCACTCCTTCATCTGACGTCGTGACCCAGATCTGCATGCGACCACCGGCAGTCAGCAGGCCCGCCGGGGTACTGAACATGACGGCACGTGTTCCGGGCTGCCAGAAATCGCTTTCACGCACCATACGGGCCGACAGGGAGACGTTATCCAGACTGTAACGGACAACTTTCAGGTGGTGGCCGACCCAGACCCTGTCGGCAGTGGCGCGCAGACCAGCCGGCACCTGCAGCACTTCAGAGGTGACGGGGACAGACTGATACTCATCGGGTACGCTGCCCTGGCGCACGGCGCGATTCAGCGAAACCAGTAACGATTCATAGGGGTTCGACTCTTCCCAGGCTTTTGCCGGACCGGGTGTCCCCGCCAGCTCGCTAACCAGCTGAATAGTCCGGCCTGAGCCCGCTCGGGGCACGGCACGAATGGAGAAGTTCAGCCCGCGTTCGGTTTCCACAATGAAGGTGAATGGTTTTTTACTGACGGTCGCCAGAATGGCGCCGCCGCTGTCGGTCTGCTCATGGTTTGTCAGGCCACCGTCCAGGCTGTTTATCGCCGTGATGCGATCGCCAGGTACTGTGAACAGATTCGGGTCGGTGTTACTCACGGCAATATTTGCCTGACCGCCATTGGTCAGGGGGACCACTGTCGGCGCCAGCGTACCGCTGAGGGTCGCGGACATCGCGGGGGCGGCCAACAGCAGACAGCCTGAAATAAATAACGGGTTAATTTTTTTCATTATTTATTTCTCCAAAACGCGCCAGCCAGCTGACACCATCGACACGACTGAACTGAATGACATAGCTTTTAATTTCACTGTAGGGTTTGGAATCCCCAATCCACGTTTTCAGCTCACCCCGGATATCCACGCGGTTCTCTGCCGGCCAGGCACGCATCGACGTCATATAAAAGGTGGAATTAACGTTATTGTCTTTAATGCGTTTCGCATCTTCAGCCAGCTGGACCTTGAGGCTGTTCTGCGAGGCGGGTAATACATACCGGAGAAGCTGTTGATGCTGGGCATCAACCGTTTCCGGGGTGACATTCAGACGCAGGGCAACAAAGGACATGCCCAGCTGCTCAATATAAGAAGCGTCAGCCTGGTTCTGAGAGACCGCAAAGGGGGCACTGAATAACATCGGTGTCACTGCCACTTTCTGTTCCGTCTGAAGACGGTAATTATTTATGCCCTGGATAATATTGGTCGCAAGACTGAGGGTCAGGAGTGTCCCCAGACTGATAAATCCCACAGCGATAACGCGGGTGGTATTTTGTCTGGCACCATGTTCCATATGTTATTTCCCCGTTGATTTATTTAATCCACTGCCGGAAACAGGAGTCCGGGACATCATGAAAGAAACCTTTAAGAAGGGAGGTTGGCAGATACCAGTAAATCAGGTCGCGTAGCCAGGAACTGCCCCGCCCTTTTTTCAGTTTCTTGATACCCCAGAAAACCAGTGCCGCTGCAGCCATACCAAAAATGAACTTGCTGGTCCAGAAACCCCAGCCGAGACAAATCACGGCCGGGATAAGTTCATCGAGATATAAGCCAAACCAGCGGGACTGGTTAGTCAGTGTTTCCGGGAAACGGTATCGCTTTAATTCGTCTCCCGTCATCACGTGCTTCCTGTCAGTAACCGGCGACCGACATACCGATGGTGATAAAGGTGGAAATAATCGCGAAGCCAAACAGGAACTTCACGTTTTTGGTCATCATGTACATGATGCCGCCGGCGACGACTTCTGCCAGAACCACCCATTTGACGACGCTGGATTGCTTACCAAACGTGCCTTTAACGGTCGCATCCCCGGACTTCATCAGGTCGGTTGCCGTGGTGGTGGCCATCGCAGCATCCGGGAAGAACGCCGCCACAGCAGCAACCGGCAGCGCAACTTTAGCGACTTTCAGGGCTTTCTTTTTATTGAAAACGCGAGACAGAAAAGACGGTTTGGTTTCTTCAGGGACAGCAGAGCCCTGAACACTTAATACAGCATTCATATTTATTTCCTTTTAAATAGATAATGTTTAAATGGTAATACCTTCGGGACTACTTATGTTTCAGATACAGACCTCCTTATCACTTCGACTTCAGAGCTATAAAAATCAGGAAATTCGGACAGATGCGCTTTGAGACGAAGATAAACTTCATGCGACTTGCTTCTGTTACTTTTATTTTTAGCTGCAATCAGTTTTTTGTTTGTATCCTCATCAAAGCGGGCCATAACAACAGGACCAAAACTCACACTCTTATAGGTTACAGTTGGATAAAAATCTGGATAGCGTAAAAGGTGATCCTTAACCCTAAGCACAACCTCCCCAGCCTTACTACGTCCGCTTCTCTCTTTGGCGTTTACCAATTTCAGATGCGTATCTTCATCAAGTTTAAAACTTACGCATGGACCTAATGCCGGACGAGTAGTCATTCGCCTCACTTGCACCTCCACTCTACTTTTCAATAGGAGTAGTCTCACAAATAAAACCCCTTAACACAATAGACAAAAGGTCACTATTTATTTAACAATTTATTAACGCGACTTCCAATTAATTCCGTAACAACCTTACAGAATGAAAAGGCCATTCCACTGGCGAATAAAAAATAAAAAACCTCTTCTCTCGTGCGGATTGGTAAAGCTGCAAGAATACGATTAACCCTGTTCTTCGATGTTCCAATCGCTATATTTAAAACCTCTGAAATCTGATTGTGGGAGGCACCCAAAGAATATAGAGCCAGAGTCTCAATCTGAACATCAGTTAAAAAACCGAGTGCATTTTTAAATTCGTTGAGTTTTTTTATAAAACCAGAGCGAACAGGAGATAGTAAAAAACCACCTCGTTGAAGATGACAGAACTTCCACAGAGTGAACTCCGCTCCATCAAATGACATCCGTTCTATTATAAAATCCCATCGGTTCCCATTAATGGGCAAATTTTCCTCAACGAGCATTTTTCGATCGCCTGAGTAAACTTCGGCGTCAAGAGCTGACAGACGTAAAGAAGAGGAGATTTCCAGACGGTTAAACCATATGTTAACGTTAATATTGTGCAGAAAAGTTGTAGCGAAAGAATGATTGAAATGGGAAAAGGATCCATCACGGAGCCTTATACAAGCAGGATGGCTAGAAAGGTTGACAGTTAATTGCATTTCACGAAAGAAATCCAATTGACTACAGTTGGTGTTTTCAATACGATCCATCGAACACATAGGAGCCTCCTCAACAGGATTCTATGGGCAGCTGATGTGAAGGGGGCCAACCCTTCACATCAGCGATTCTCAAATTTTGTGAGACCTGAGCCTCTCAAACTATGATAAATGTAACCCACTTCCCTGTCACTAAAAATACGCAGATCATTCCGCTTTTATTTTTTATATTTTAGTTTAATAATCTATATAACTGAATGCTGTGTAGTTTACTTTTCGTCACCATCTTCTGATTCTGGAAAGAATGTATCGACCACTTCTTTAGTGTCTTCCAGAATGGTATCAATCATAAATCGCCACTCAAATTTTTGGTTGCCAGAGATATGTGGACTCAAACAAGAAATTCCCAAAATTTTGTTGGTTGCAAATTGCGTCTTCAAAACTGTTTCAAGCAAAACCTTATTGAAAGCCATCTGATTAAAGCCGCTTTCTTTCCTTTCCATTTGCGCTTCATAAACCCTCAAGCCTAACTCGACAAGCATCGTAGACACACTGGAAAAACTAACATCTTTCTCCCTGGCGCCCTCAACTTTCCGTTTTTCCACAATGGCATTAATTTTTTCAGCAACTTCATCGCTAACATATGCCTGTATCTTTGCCATATCCATCCCTTAATATAAAAAGAAATCTCGATACTATTTACAGCCAACCAACTTAGACGATTCACCAACGATTCAATTCGCGATTCGAATCTAGATTCACCGCCCTTAAACTCGATTCATATGGCGAATAACACCACGAATTGAATCTAGAGTCAATTCGCCAATAAAACTAGATTTCATAAGAGTTGATTCGTTACTGATTCACCCACGATTTATAAGTGAGTCGTTAGCGATTCATCTGCGATTCATATTTATATTACATAATGAAAGATAGTGTAATTTAAGTCACCATAACTCTATGGTTTAAATAATAAATCTGCAAAATTTTAATTTTGCGTGGGGTGTGGTGATTTTGTGGTGAGGAGTGCATATCTGTTGAGTCTGGTTCTGGTCTGGGTTAACGTATTTGCAGGAACCGACCCGGAGGGAGTCTTTTGAGAAAACAACTGGTATTAGCTACCCTGCTTTTAATTTCCACACCTGCCTGGTCTGCGGATTGTTTTGATATGGCAGGACGGGACTATCGAATAGATCCCGATCTGCTGCGGGCTATTTCATGGCAGGAGTCTAAATGGAAGGTGAATGCCATCGGGAAAAACCCGGGATCTGGCTACGGTGCCGGACTGATGCAGATCGACTCGCAACACCAGGGTGAACTGTCGCAGTACGGTATTAAACCGGGACACCTTCTGACTGATGCCTGTCTGAATATTTACACCGGTGCTTATTATCTGGCACTGGCTTTTAAAAAATGGGGAGTAAGCTGGGAGGCAGTCGGCGCCTACAACGCCGGGTTCCGGAGAACGGACAGGCAGGCCATACGACGACTGGAGTACGCCAGGAAGATTGAGACCATCTACCTGGCTATCAAGAGAAATAAAAATGCCGGCCAGTCATCTTTAACAAAAAACTGAAGACCTCATTCATGAGGTCTTCAGAACAGGGAAGTGATTAATCAATTGCCCGCCATATTAAATGCCGTTCGGGATGCTGAATAATGCTGATATAATACTTCAGTGCATCCTGCCGTGAAACCAGACGCCTGCAGATCTGGTCATATTGCGGCCCCATTTCAGCCACGTGCCAGGACAGCCTGTTCATAATCATCAGCGTGGCAATAATGCCTGCTGCATCGGCGCTGACCTCACCTTCGAAATAATTTCCCGGGATGCACATCCTGTAACGCTGCTCACCTTCTGGTGCGATATATCCGGTCTGCGTGGTAATGAACTGGATGCTGTTGGGTGCAATATTCCCGCCAACACCCTGTGGAATAACCCAGTAAGACCAGGAACCGCCGTCGTATTCAGAATGCTGGCGTAACCAGCTCGCGGCCATATTATCGGCTAACGGCGTAAAAAAGAGGTCCGGGATAAAATCCAGGCGAGCTTTACCATTGGTTACGGCACAGCGCAGATATTTGTCTGTTTTAAACTGTTCGTCTGATTCACGAGTGGCGGTGTTGACTTTCATTGTGCGCATACTGATTTTCTCCTTCGCGGTTTATTAAAACGTTCGACTTCATCACTGAGCGGCGAAGGGCAATTTGCAGCCGACGGGGAGAAAATAAAGGGGCGCCTGGCGTTCATATACCCCTTTATTTTCGCCACGGCTGATGCTAAAAGCAGCCCTCCGCGAAAGATGAAGTCGGGCGATATCGAGCAGGAGTGAGAATGCGCACAACCCTGAACGTCAATCCGGTGTTTATCGGATTCACGTTCAGGCCCTGGAGTGGCGGGTATTTATCGCCACGGTGAGAGCGGCGCATCCTGATAAGGATGCAGCAAGCGAGATTTTGAATTTGCGTCAGGATGGAAGCCCGAAAGGGCAGAGACAGCTTGCTGGCTCTGTTCACGACAGCCGTGTCCCGACAGGGACGACGCCCGGGTCAGTATTTATTTAATCTTTCATCAGAAATAAATAGCGGAAGAGATACACAGCAGAATATCGGAAGCGATGTAACAGGGATGAATAAAGAATATTGATGAGATACTACCGCGCCGGAGTAATACGGGCGGCGCGTAGCGCAGCCGGTATTATTCAGCGCCACAGGCGCTGCGGCCCTTCAGCGCTGTAGGGCAGGTTATCCCCTGCCCTTCCGGTTATTTACGCGGCCTCCTGTATTCCGCGCATAAAGTCCCGTATAGCCCTGAACCGGCGCAGATCTGTCAGTCGTTTTTCAAAGTCATTGAGGTAGAAAACCGGGGTATACCTCACACGCCGGATCTGCATCGTGAGCGTGTTGCCCGTCACCACTTCCGCGGCTATCCCCAGCAGTGACAGCTGGATGAAGGCCATATCTGCTGCCACTGGATCGATGTCAATGCAGCTGCCGAACATGTGCATGGAGGGGTTAATATCCGCTTCAAGCAGGCACTCTGCATAGGCGATCAGCATCCCTGCGGCCCCACACGCCGGATCGCTGACGGTGGCAATGCCTTCCCGGCGGATAGTGTCTCTGACGCCTGGCATCAGCATTCGCGCCATCAGACACTGCACCGAATACGGCGTAAAATACTGCCCGCGAAAGTTATCGCCCAGATCAAGCTCCATAAAAATCGCGCCGAGGAAATCATGAAATTTCGCCTCCAGCGCACACACCATCAGGCAGAACATTTCCTGCATGTTCGCGATGTCGGCGGCCTCGTACCGGGCGCAGATTTTCCGGCAGTGCTCCATGCTCTCCGGCGTTCTTATCCGGGCCATATCCAGCTCACTGGCGGCGAGTGACAGAAAATCACTGAACACTTCCCAGCGCCCCAGATGGCGGCCCGTATCCTTAAATACGCTGATGAAACGGCCCCGGCTGTACTGCGCGCTCATCATACGATGAACCGCAGGCACCTGTTCCGCGATCTGCTGCCCTGCCTGAATAACAGGGCTGTTATCCGCGGTTTCTCTGGCCAGATTGAACACATCGGCAAAATTCATCTGTGACATAGCATTATCTCCGCTGTTGCCGCTCCCGAAGGAGCGGCTCACCTTGTCAGTTACATGCGCGTTTGAGTTCAAGCGTGCGGAGCACCTGCCCGAAGGCGGTGTTGTTCATCGCGGGGATATGGACACCACGCCCCTTGCGAACGCTCCGGGCAATATGCCGTCCGAAAGCCTTCAGCACCGGGTCAATCTCCTGTGCGGCGATATCATCACGCAGGTTGCGCTGATGACGACGGGGCTTTACAGCCTCAGTGGAAGGTGAAAGAATAGATAGGTTCATATGTACCTCTTAGTTAATTTGAACAGCCGTAAAAATCGTTACAGCGACTTTTACGGCATGGGCAAAGCAGGGTTTTCCCTGCTTTTTTCATTTCCGGAACAGGTTAAATTCCTCCTTAATGCGCGTTGTGATCTGCGCATGGCTCAGGTTGCACACATCCCACAGCCGGAAATATCTGGCTCCGTAGCGGGCATATATCTCTGTCACGTCACCGCAGACCATCTCCTGCAGCATGAACGTTTCCCACTCGCCGTTCTCACTTGTTGACCAGTTGAGCGGATACATCAGGCCCAGCGCGTCATGGAACGTGTGAACGTCGATTTCTGAGGGGGCTTTAACCGCTGCTTTCTGCCGGCTCAGCCAGTATTCGCGCTCTGATTCTGCTGTAGCCAGCATTCCCGGATGGGCTGAGGATTCGGTCAGGTGTAAGTTCAAACGTCTCTCCTTATGTGGATCACCGGCGGCCCCCGGACCGCCAGATGTTGGGTAAAAAAAGCAGACTCATGGCATATGGGGTTCAGCACGCATTGAGTCAGCAATGTATTTGCGTGCGTCATTCCACGCTTCCTTACCGGTATCACCATAAAGAAGCTCAACGAGTTTCCGGGACTGCAGCCACGGTTGAGCAACGCCGAAATGCACCTGCAGAACGTCCGCGTGCCAGTCAACCACTCCCGCCCCCAGGACGTTATCAGCCATACGCATCAACGTTCCCCATACCAGTTCACTTCTTTCGCTTTCTCTCAGGCGCTTGTTTTTAAGCTCCGCCAGATACATAAGGAGGCTTTTTTGCTCGCTAATCGCGTTGGCCAGAAGGTTTTCAACCCATCTTTCGGTAGATTCTTTGGTGGCGGTTTTGACGTTGACGTTCTGTGTGTTCATTCTGCTTTTCCTCTGGTCTGGTGGTTAATCCATCTCTCGGTGAGTTCCCTGGCGGCAAAGGGCAAAGGAGCAACGTCGTAAGGAGGAGAACAAGGGCGGAGACAAAAAGTTTTTGCGGTCCCTGGCAAAAAGTTTTTGGCGGAGTTTATTTACCCCTTGGATGACGACACGGCGGTGCTACGACCAGCCCTCCGCCGGGGAACGGACGAGAGATGACTCACCAGGGGAAGGGATGAGAATGAACACACCCGACACGACGGAACGGCGTGGCGCCATCAGAGTGCCGGCATCGCCGGCACGGTGAAAGCGGCGCGACCGTTCCGGTCGCAGCAAGCGCTGCCGTTGACCTCAGACATCAGACACTAGCCGACAGGCCCGAAACCGCCTGGCGGGTTCGGCGGAGCTTACCGCGTCTTTTCGTGGTTAGCGGAGTGTGGCTCGACGACTGAACCGCGCCAGCGGGTCAGGAGCCGAAGGTGTCCAGTGTTGTTATGCCTTTGACGTTAAGGCCTTAGAGGGTTTAACAGCAAAGACACAGCAGGGAGAAGAAGCAGGAAGACAGCGGGCAGCAAACAGGGAAGATGCGGAGAGGAAATGCGGGCGGCGCGTCAGCGCGGCCCGGTTTTCCCGCCGTGCAGCACGGAACAGGGAAAAATAGCCTTTCCCGGTAATAGCTAATGGATGCGTACATTAGCATTAACATGACCAGAGGGATGGAAAAGGGGCTACCGTCCTGCTCTGTTCCCCGCAGGGGAACTGCCCTTACCGGAAGTTGAGGCGTGCGGTCGCATCGGAAAGGAAAAAGGGGCTACCGGTGAACCGGCAACCCCTTCATAAAGGCGCTTCAGGCATGACAGACATCATCTCCCCTTAATGGCGGGGGTTTCCCCCGCCGGGGTTAGCTACTTAGCGGATTCGTAAGCCATAAAAGCCGCCACCTCTCTGTTCGTGTCCCTGTACCGGATTTCACAGAGTGATTTCCGGGTGAGGTAAGTGAATATCAACAGTGTGAGGCACACTATTAATACGCACCCGAGCAGAGTGTTTCGCGGCAGTTTCATGGCCTTCTTCTCCTTGCCTCGCGGCATCTAAGAGGCTATCCTGATGTTGTCTAGGCATACAGGTGGCCTCGTGGGTGTACTGACCCCAAAAAGTTGGACAGATTAACCGAGGCATCAGAGAAAGAGTCCATTGAATACATGGGCTCTTTTTTGTTTCCAGCTAACGCTAAATAGAGTATTCCGTACTCGAATTATCCATCCCGCCGTTTCTTTCCTTTCGCCTTACAGTCTCATCAATAACTGTTCGTCATCTTCTTTCGTGAAGCGTTTCTACTGAATTAACATTAGACGGACCATCCGATTCTCGCTCCCGGCGCTTTGAGCGTAATAGTCTTCGCGTTCTATTGAGGGAGTTTAAGAAATAATGTCCGTTGCTGAGTTTGTGATGGTTTGAAACCATGGTGAATGTAGAAATTTTTAGCTTCTTCGGTGAGTGCATGAACCATGATTGCACGTACACCAATATTCTCGGCAACCCGATAGCAACGAAGCACTGCATCATGAAGTAAATCAGCGCCAAGCCCTTTTCCGCGGAAAGAGAGATCGACAGCAAGACGGGCAAGTATAATAACAGGGATGGGATCGGGCATGTTACGCCGAAGATTGCCTGTCGCTTCTGTATGGTTGACGCTCCCGGTGGCCAGAGAGTAAAAACCGGCTACTTGTTTCGTGTCTTTTTTACACACTACAAACGTTCTGGCCGATCCGAGAGCCTGGTTTTTGAGGCCTTTCTGCTTTAACCAGTCATCCAGAACAGTTTCACCGCAAACGAATTCCGCCACCTGATGAAAGCTGGATAAAGGTTCTGGTACTGTTACACGTCCCACTGAGGTTTCCTTGCCAGCAGTTTATCTATGGCAGGATCATCTGCAACAGGGGCATCAAGCATGTCGATGAATTCGGCATATTGTTCATCGTTAAAATTAAAGACCCGGCGATCGAGGATCACGTTCTCAGCGGCCTGACAGGCCATTTCCAGGATGAAGTCTGTTCGTGATTTGTGAAGAATTTCCGCAGCAGCATCAATGAGCGCCCGCTGTGATTCCTTTGCTCTAAGATTAAGTTGAACATCTGATTTCATGAGACACCTCTGTATAGCATTTGCTTTACAAAGATAGCATAATATTCATGTATAGCAAACGTTATACAATTATTTATCTTCTTTGGTATGCGAAGTTCTGAAGTTCACTTTGCGCTAAAAGCAGCGTTAGACAAAGGAAAGAGCTTAATCCATCCAACACATTAGTCCTACAAACATGATGGCTCGCAACGATTACTTAGCCGCTCTCAACAACTCCCCAACCAGACAGATTGAAGGTTGAAAGAAAAAAACATTTCCATTATTCTAGAAATATAGAATCATTGATTGTGAGAACGATTATGGAACTTATCAGTGCGTCGACGGTGCTGAAAGAACTTGGGCATGCTACAAGGCTAGGGATTTACAAAAAATTGGTCAAAGCAGGGCCTCAGGGCCTGCCCGTGGGCGATCTACAGAAGCAACTTGAGATCCCAGCATCGACACTGAGTCATCATATTTCATCCCTGATATCAGTAGCGCTGGTTCGTCAGGAACGTCAGGGAAGAACTCTGTATTGCCATGCCTGCTATGAAAAACTTAGTGCGCTGATTGCCTTTCTGACGGAAGAATGTTGCACAGGCGCAGATGGACTGCACAATACCAATAACGACGTCGGAGAATAATATGCCCACTGAACTTAAGAATGTTGATGCAGGCCTGTTCGATACCTCCATCACAGAGGCAAAATTCCACGTACCTGCAATTCCCCACCCTCCCCGTATCCTGATGCTGTATGGCTCTGTACGTGAACGCTCATACAGTCGACTGGCAACAGAGGAAGCAGCAAGGTTGCTGACTGCCATGGGCGCAGAGGTGCGGATCTTCAATCCATCTGGCTTGCCTCTTCCTGACGATGCACCTGAAACGCATCCTAAAGTTATGGAACTGCGCGAGCTGGTTCGTTGGTCCGAAGGGATGGTTTGGTGTTCACCTGAACGCCATGGTGCGATGACCGGCATCATGAAGGCCCAGATTGACTGGATACCACTTTCGGAAGGCGCTGTTCGCCCTTCTCAGGGTAAGACGCTGGCCGTTATGCAGGTCTGCGGTGGCTCTCAGTCTTTCAATGCCGTAAACCAGATGCGTATTCTTGGCCGATGGATGCGGATGATCACCATCCCGAATCAGTCCTCTGTGGCAAAAGCCTGGCAGGAGTTTGATGAAGATGAACGAATGAAACCGTCGTCTTATTACGACCGCATCGTAGATGTAATGGAAGAACTGGTGAAATTTACTCTGCTGACCCGAGGTAACTCAGCCTATCTCGTTAATCGCTACAGCGAACGAAAAGAGTCGGCAGAAGAACTTTCCCGGCGAGTTAATCAGAGCAAAATTTGAGGGCTGGTATGAGTGATGTAACGGCATTCAACAACTGCATGAGCGTGTTCTGGCGGCAACATGAAGCCGAACTCGCTCGATTTCTGACATCGAAGACAGGCGATAGCGAAAAAGCAGCAGATCTTCTGCAAGAGCTATTCCTGCGTGCCCGCGCTCATTCAGACAGTTTTTGTGAGATGGAGAATCCACGAGCCTGGCTGTACCGGGCTGCGAGGAACCTGCTGATTGATGAGTACCGCACCACCAGGGATTTCGTTGAGCTGGAAGAAGATGCCCCATTAACTGACGCATCCCCTGAGGCAATCTCAACGCTGGGTATTTGCCTGCCTGAAACATTACAGGCATTACCTGAGGATGAGCGGTGGTTGATTGAAGAATCCGACCTTAACCGGCGTCCCCAGCAGTCTCTGGCCGATGAACTGGGAGTCACGCTTACGGCGTTTAAATCTCGACTACTTCGGGCCAGAAAGCACCTGAAAGAAGCGATGACAGAACTTTGCCAAATTGAGGCGGATGACACTTCTTCCGTCTGCTGCCACAAAAAAATGAATTAATCGCGCATCTTTTTCCCACCATCTTCGTTTACCTCAGTGTAAAGCCAATCGACTAAACACTGAGGTAAACAGTCCATGTCAAATATTGAGATCTTTGAAGCAGCAGGCTGCTGCGCAACCAGTAGCGTTGTGGTCAGCGACGAAGCCATCAAATGGAACGCCAGCGCCGAATGGGCGAAAAAAAATGGCGTTGATATTCAGCGCTACAGCCTTGCAAAGAACCCGCAACAGTTCCTGAATACGCCTGTCATTAAAGAGTTTCTGAACACATCAGGGATGGAGTCCCTTCCTGTCACCTTGCTCGACGGCAAGCTAGTGATGGCAGGCAAACTGCCAACTCGTGAAGATATCGCCCGTTGGGCAGGTATTCCGCTTACTCAGGACTGGAGTGAAGGCAGCACGCAACCACGCTGCTGCAGCATTCCACGCATGCCTTAATTCCAGAGGAGCTATTACTGATGAATATTCCATTTTTAAAAGACATTCCCCCGTTCATCTTCTTCACTGGCAAAGGTGGTGTGGGTAAAACATCCCTGGCATGTGCTACTGCGGTATGGCTGGCCGATCAGGGTAAGAGAACGCTTCTGGTGAGTACCGATCCGGCTTCCAATGTCGGCCAGGTATTTAGCCAGACTATCGGCCACCGAATCACAGATATCAGTACCGTAGAAAATCTTGCCGCTATGGAAGTTGATCCGATGGCTGCAGCACAGGCTTATCGTGACCGCGTGCTCGACCCGGTTCGCGGGCTGATGCCAGCCGATGTGGTCAGCAGTATTGAAGAGCAGCTCTCCGGCTCATGCACCACAGAAATCGCTGCGTTTGATGAGTTTACTGGTCTGCTGACCAATCATGAGCTGCGGGAAAAATATGACCATATCGTATTTGATACCGCGCCAACCGGTCACACCATCCGCATGCTTGAATTGCCGGGAGCCTGGAGCGGTTATCTCGAAGCGAACCCTGATGCCGCTGCAAACCTTGGACCTCTGGTAGGGCTTGAGAAACAACAGCACCAGTACTCCGATGCGGTTAAAGCGCTGTCCGACGCAGCTCTCACACGCTTAGTGCTGGTTGCCCGAGCTCAGGCTTCAACGCTGAAAGAGGTTTCTCATACGCACGATGAGCTTTCTGCTATTGGTTTGCAGCATCAACACCTTGCCATCAATGGTGTGCTGCCGCCGTTTGCTGGTGAGGATGACCCACTGGCGCAAAGTATTCTGGTTCGGGAAGAAAAAGCATTACAGGCAATGCCTGATAATCTGGCTAATCTTCCCCGCTCGCAGCTGTATCTGAAGCCATTTAACCTGGTCGGCCTGGAAGCCCTGCGGGAGCTATTTACCCAGAGCAAAGCCGCACCGGCTCTCCCTGATACCACGTTGAATGTTCTGGATTTACCGAAACTGTCTTCACTGGTTGATGAACTGAGCCAAACTGGCAATGGGCTGGTCATGACGATGGGTAAAGGCGGTGTAGGTAAAACGACCATTGCAGCGTCAGTCGCGGTATCGCTGGCGAAACGTGGTCATAAGGTCCACCTGACTACATCCGATCCGGCAGCACATCTGTCTTACACACTGGATGGCTCGCTGCCCAATCTTCAGGTCAGCCGTATCGACCCGAAGGTAGAGACAGAACGTTATCGCCGCTTTGTCCTGGAAAATCAGGGCAAAGGATTAGATGCAGAAGGGCTGGCGGTGCTTGAGGAAGACCTCCGCTCACCATGCACTGAAGAGATCGCCGTCTTCCAGGCATTCTCTCGGATCATCAAAGAAGCAGACGACCATTTTGTCATTATGGATACAGCCCCAACAGGTCACACGCTTCTGCTACTGGATGCAACAGGAGCCTATCACCGGGAAATGGTGCGCCAGATGGGGCAAACGCATGACAATTTGTTGACACCAATGATGCTATTGCAGGACCCGGAGAAGACGAAGGTGATTATCGTGACGCTTGCCGAAACGACACCTGTACTGGAAGCAGCAAACCTGCAGCAGGATTTGCGTCGTGCTGAAATTGAACCATGGGCATGGGTAATCAATAGCAGTCTGGCTGCTGCGAAACCGTCCTCACCGTTCCTCGTAACCCGAGCCAGTCGCGAACTGCCTCTGATAAATGACGTTACAGAGCAGTTTGCAGAGCGTATTGCATTAACACCGCTGCAGAATGAAGAACCAGTGGGTGCAGCTCTGCTGGCAAAAATGGCAGGCTAAAAGATGGGGCTGCGGCCCCATTTCCTGCAGTCAAACTTTTACTTATACAGGCTATAAGTTTAAGTATTTAACCTTCTGTCGCGAATTCCGGTAGCTTGTAAAGCATCATTACTGGAGTAACACGATGCACATTATTAATGCTGAAGAACAGCACATTACCGCGATACGCAATATCTATGCTCACCATGTTCTGCATGGTACAGGTAGCTTCGAAACCGAACCTCCGGATACGCAGGAAATGCTTAACCGACTGAGGAGCATTCAGTCTCGGGGATTTCCTTGGTATGTCGCTCTGCATGGCGATACGGTCATCGGCTACTGTTATATTTCCCGTTACCGCGAACGCCATGCCTATCGGTTTACAGTTGAAAATTCGATATATATTGATCCGACTTATCAGCGCCAGGGCGTCGGAAAAGCACTGCTCAATCATGCATTAAAATGGGCCGAGTCCCAGGGATATCGTCAGATGATTGCTGTCGTAGGTGACAGCGCTAACGTCGCTTCTGTTGCGCTTCATATCCGCACAGGATTTACTGAAATAGGCACATTAAAAGACATTGGTTTCAAACATGGCCGCTGGCTTGACACGGTTTTGCTGCAAATGAAACTTGGTGAAGGGAATCGTACTCTGCCAGAAGATTCAGATCTTATGCTCTGAGGCAGGAATAAGGGGGCGTCTGCCCCCTTTATCTTTATTTCAATCGCTTACCTGTTTCATCAACGACTTTCTCGCCGTCTTCCTTAGCAAATGCGCCTTTTTGCGCATCCGGAAGAATATCCAGCACCACTTCGGAAGGGCGGCAAAGGCGCGTTCCCAGCGGTGTCACCACAATCGGACGGTTAATCAGGATCGGATACTGAAGCATAAAATCGATTAACTCACCGTCAGTAAACTTATCTTCAGCAAGCCCCAGTTCTTCATAAGGCTCGACGTTTTTGCGCAGCAAAGCCCGGACTGAAATGCCCATATCTGCAATGAGTTTGACCAGCTCATCGCGTGAAGGTGGATTTTCAAGGTAATGAATAACGGTCGGTTCATTACCACTGTTGCGGATCATCTCCAGCGTATTACGCGACGTGCCGCAGGCCGGGTTGTGATAAATGGTGATGTTGCTCATATCAGTATCTCATTACAAAGTGAAAGAGAGACGTAACGCCAGCGCTGCCAGCGTTACAAACAGCACAGGCAGAGTCATGACGATCCCGGTGCGGAAATAGTATCCCCAGGTGATGGTCATATTCTTCTGTGAAAGGACATGCAGCCAGAGCAGCGTTGCCAGGCTACCTATAGGTGTAATTTTCGGGCCCAGATCGCAGCCAATCACGTTGGCGTAGATCATCGCCTCTTTAATAACGCCAGTTGCAGTGCTTCCATCGATAGAAAGAGCGCCAACCAGCACGGTAGGCATGTTGTTCATGATGGAAGACAGGAAAGCCGTCAGGAAGCCAGTACCCAGCGTCGCAGCCCAGAGTCCTTTATCCGCCAGTACGTTCAGCACTCCTGAAAGGTATTCGGTTAGCCCGGCGTTGCGCAGACCGTAGACCACCAGGTACATCCCCAATGAGAAGATGACGATTTGCCAGGGTGCGCCACGCAGCACTTTGCCGGTGTTAATGGCATGGCCTCGTTTAGCTACCGCAAACAGGATCACAGCACCAACAGCCGCAATCGCACTAACGGGAATCCCGAGCGGCTCGAGGACGAAAAAACCTACCAACAGAAGAATCAAAACTATCCAGCCGGTGCGGAACGTAGCAGGATCTTTTATTGCTTTTGTCGGAGCTTTCAGGAGCGCCAGGTTGTAAGTCGGTGGAATATCCTTGCGGAAGAACAGATGCAGCATCGCCAGCGTGGCGATAATAGCGGCAATATCAACCGGAACCATCACCGACGCATATTCGGTGAATCCCAGACCAAAAAAGTCCGCCGAGACTATATTCACCAGGTTCGACACGATAAGCGGCAGGCTGGCCGTATCGGCAATAAAACCGGCTGCCATGACAAATGCCAGTGTCGTACCTTTGCTGAACCCTAATGCCAGCAGCATGGCGATGACTATCGGCGTCAGAATAAGTGCCGCACCATCGTTGGCAAACAGTGCCGCCACCGCCGCACCGAGCAGAACGATATACGTAAAGAGCAAACGTCCACGACCGTTACCCCATCGGGAAACGTGCAGCGCTGCCCATTCGAAAAAGCCGGATTCATCAAGCAGCAGGCTGATAATAATTACGGCAATAAAGGTCGCCGTAGCGTTCCAGACGATATTCCACACCACCGGAATATCCCCCACATGCACAACGCCAGATATCAGAGCCAGTCCCGCGCCCAGCATTGCACTCCAGCCGATCCCTAATCCCTTTGGTTGCCAGATAACCAAAACAATGGTCAGGACAAAAATAGCGCCTGCCAGTAACATAAAACCTCCTGACAGGGCGACTTTGCCGCCCTGTATATGCAAAAAAATTAACTCATCAACTCTCTGAGCTTTTCAATACCAGCTGGCTCTGACGTCAGCACCGGAACAAGCGCTATACGGTTAGCGTACTGATTCTTAACAGCCTCAATCTGAGGCTGTTCCTGACGAGCACGCTGGCAAAGCAACGGAGAACGCGTATCCGCAATGGAAAGGCTGTTATTGATAATCCAGCCCCACGGATGAATCCCCGCTCTTTCAAGGTCAGCCTGCAGGTTTGCCGCTTCCAGCACCGGTGTGGTTTCAGGAAGCGTAACCAGCAGAACTTTGGTTCTATCCGGATCCTGAAGCTGCATCATTGGGGTAGTAAAATGACCTTTACTCCCCATTTTTTTGGCAATCTCTCGGTGGTAAGCCCCGGTCGCATCCAGCAGCAACAGCGTATGTCCCGTAGGGGCAGTATCCATGACCACAAACCGTTTACCCGCTTCACGAATCACCCTGGAAAAGGCCTGAAACACGGCAATTTCTTCAGTACAGGGAGAGCGTAAATCCTCTTCCAGTAGCCGTTTCCCTGCTTCGTCCAGATCTCTTCCCTTCGTCTCAAGAACATGCTGGCGATAGCGTTCGGTTTCATCGTGAGGGTTGATGCGGCTGACCTGCAGGTTTTTGAGGCTGCCGTTCAGCGTTGTACTCAGGTGCGCAGCAGGATCAGAGGTCGTAAGATGCACGTCAAATCCCATGTCTGCCAGCCTGACGGCTATAGCCGCAGCCATCGTGGTTTTCCCTACACCACCTTTTCCCATCAGCATAATCAGGCCGTGTTCACTGCGAGCGATATCATCGACCAGGCCAGAGAGTGATAAGTTTTCAGGCGTGTACAGGATGTTCGTTACCGGGAGCGGTAATGTCTCAGAACGGGTATCCAGCAGTCCCTTCAATGCTGAAACACCAACCATATTGACTGGCTGTAGTAATAGGGTATCTGTCGGCAACTCAGATAACCCGGAAGGAAGATTTGCCAGCGCCTCCTGCTCTCGTTGCCATATCGCAGCGGCCAGGGCGTCATGTTCAGCTTCGGCTTTAGGCAGCACACCATTAATGACGAGATACTGATTTTTAAGGCCAATGGCTGACAGTTCTTCATGAGTGCGGGCAACTTCCTGCAATGTGGATTTTTGCAATCGCGCGACCAGCACCAGGCGAGTACGTTCAGGATCGGATAATGCCTCAACTGCATGAGCATATTGCTCGCGTTGCTTTTCCAGCCCGGCCATTGGGCCAAGACAGGAAGCACCATCCGGGTTACTTTCGATGAAGCTGCTCCAGGCTCCGGGAAGCTGAAGAAGGCGAATAGTGTGGCCCGTTGGGGCAGTATCAAAAATGATGTGATCGAAGCGGGTCAGCAGAGAAGCGTCTGTCAATAAGCCGGTGAACTCATCAAACGCCGCAATCTCAGTGGTACAGGCTCCTGAAAGCTGTTCACTGATGCTGTTAACAACGTCATCAGGCAAAAGACCTTTAATAGGGTCAACGATTCTGGCGCGGTATTGCTGGGCGGCGTCCTGCGGATCAATCTCCAGTGCGGAAAGTCCATGAACTGCTGTCACAGGGCGAATCGTGTTACCGATAGCCTGATCGAATACCTGACCGACATTGGAGGCTGGGTCGGTACTGACAAGCAAAACCCGCTTACCCTGTTCGGCAAGGCGAATAGCCGTCGCGCAGGAAATGGAAGTTTTTCCTACACCTCCCTTGCCAGTAAAAAACAGGTAAGGCGGGATATTCTGTAAGAATTTCATATGTCCTCCTGACATACTCAGCAACAGGAAGTATTACCACCACAGCAACTGATGGGAGCTAGCCCTACCTTCTCCAGCGGAATACCGAACCAGCGAGCCAGCTCGGCGCGTTTTGGGTATCGCCCTGCCATCACCGTTTCACCGTCCAACAGCAGTAACGGAAGCCCTTCTGCACCAGATGCTTCGAGGAATGCTTTCGCTTTCTCATTCTGAACAAAACTCATGGGCTGCTGCGCCAGGTTGTAACGTTCAACCTGTACGCCACGTCCTTTCAGCCACTGCACATCAGCAGAAAAATCAACCAGAACCTGATCGACATCTGAGCCACATACGCCGGTACTGCAGCACATTGCCGGGTCAAACACCGTTAACGTTTTCATTCTGAATACCTCACATTCGAAAAATCACATATATTAAGGCAAATTTTTTAGATACAAACAGCCTTACCGCTGCCAGAGCAGTTTGCTGATGCCAGCTTACGGGCGATGGCTTGCACGTCGTCCTGTTGGCTTAACCAGGCCAGCTCAATTACTTGAGCAGCCCAGGAAGGAATTTGCGGAGAAAGGCGGTAATGAACCCACTTGCCCTGTTTGCGATCCAGCAATAGTCCACTTTCCCGGAGCATTGCCAGATGGCGGGAGATCTTGGGCTGAGACTGTTCCAATGCAGTGCAGAGATCACACACGCACAGCTCCCCCATCTCCCTGAGCAGCAACACGATACCCAAACGGGTTTCATCGGAGAGGTATTTGAAGAGTTGTAGGGTAGTTAGTTTCATCAGTACTCCTTCTCATTTGGTAACAGGATACGCTCTGGGAATTTAAAATCAATAACACATGTGGAAAATCAGATGTATTGATGGCCGGTGACGCAATGGTCACGAATACCAGACGCTTTCTTTAACTCAATTAGCCTTAAACGCAAGAACTCAGAGCATACAAATCACTCATATTTAAACGCTTTCTTTAAAGCTGCATCAACTAAAAATCGGCTGATTAAATGCGCAATGGATGGAATTTCAGACGGTATTCAACTGGGCTGAGACCGTTAAATTTAAGGCTGATTCGCCGGGTGTTGTAGTACCGAATGTAATCCTCAATAGCATCCTTAAGTTCATCTATATCCTTAAATTTACCGAGGTAAAAGCATTCTGATTTTAAAGTCCCGAAAAAGCATTCTGCACAGGCGTTATCCAGGCAGTTACCTTTGCGGGACATACTTTGCGTGACGCCAAAATCGCGGAGCTGATACTGGTACCATCGATGACGGTACTGCCAGCCCTGATCTGAATGAAGAACTGGCTTGCTGTTTGGATCCATTCTGGCAAATGCCTTAATCAACATCTCATCAATCATCGGCATGGTTTGTAGGAAATAACTTCGTTATTGAAGAGGTCGATGATGGGAGAAAGATAGAGTTTCCGGCCATTTACAGCGAATTCAGTGACATCGGTGACCCATTTTTCATTGGGCCGGCTGGCTTTGAAATTTCGTTGCAGGATATTGTCAGCAGCGCGCCCATGTTCACCCCGCCATGAACTGTAACGCTTAACTCTTATCGCAGCTTTGAGACGAAGCACATTCATCAGACGTTGAACCACTTTGTGGTTCAACGCTCCTCCCTCTCTTCTGAGCGCCAGTGCTATCCGCCGATAACCATAGCGGCCCTGGTTCTCATCATAGATCTCTTTGATTCTGCATTTCACTTCATCGTATTTTCCCGGAGAGCGGAGTGCTTTCAGGTGATAGTAAAACGTACTCCTGGGTATCTGAGCTATCTGCAAAAGCTGCTCGAACGAATAGTGCTGCCTCAGTTCGTCGATAATTCTGACCTTATCCCTTATCGAACTAAGGCTTTCAACTTTTTTAAATAAAGTATCCGTAATTCCAGGCGGCGGACTTTTTGTTCAAGTTCCTGAATACGTTTATCTTTCGAACGCTCCAGTGCTGCCTCAAGCGCAACAGGATCATCAATCATATGAAGTGCCCTTTTTTTGCCAATACGGAGAGAACGAAGCCCTTCCTCTCCATGTTCGCTGAAGACCTTCATCCACTTCCCAACAGAGGCCGAACCCGCGACGTTAAATTTCGCTGCAGCCTGCGTCTGGGAAATCTGCCCCGTCAGTACAGCCTTTACGGCTTCGACTCTGATATCGGGAGCGATTGATACGCCCTTATCCCTGGGCTTCAGACCTTCTTCTCCATAAGCATCATAGGCTGCAACCCATATTCTTACCTGGGTTCTGGGAACGTTAAAGCGAGCTGAAGTTAAACGATAGCCTTCATCGGTAGCGAAATAGTGCATAACCACTTCGAGGCGCTGTTGAAAGGTGTACTTACGTCTGGACATGGGACTCTCCAATTTGAGAGTCCAACTAAATGGGTGCAGTGCATGGGTTAATGAAAATTAACTACGGGGCTTTCTGCTTTCTGCCACACAACACGGTAACAAACCACCTTCACGTCATGAGGCAAAAAGCCTCAAGCGCCACCGCCAGTATACCTTACCCGCTGCCATACTGACCAGGCATCGCGCCATCATCGTTCTGATTTGCCGCGAAAATACCCGGGTCTGCTCTCAAGCTCCCGCTCGATCAGCTCGTCGGCAAACAAGGGCGCAATCCTGTTGATGCGGCGAACCAGATTCCGGTGGCGGGCGGCGGCTTTCCGCTCGTCGCTCCAGCGCTTAATCTGCCTCTCGTCCAGAAAATCCACGCATACCGCATATCCCGCGCCCGCCACCCAGCAAGACATCACTTCTTCAGGTGCCGCCTGCCCTGCCTCCACGACAACGGAAACCAGCTCCTGTGGACCCGGGCAGGGCCTGTGCGGCAGTTTCCAGCGCAGGGAATAGCGCCACTTCATCCGTGGCTCCGGTGTGTCAGCTTGTTCGGGACCTGCCAGCGTTCTGCCTGACGCACAGACTCCGGCGTCTCTCTCACAATGAAGCTGATTTCATGCATGACACCATACAGCGGCTCCCCGGCATCCCGCAGCCAGTCCAGAGAGGCCAGCGAGGCATATCGCGATCGCCAGTGCCAGAAGGCAGGGGCAAGCTCACGCGCGTCAAACTCACCGGCCCACCGGCGGTACCAGCTGATGACCGTTTCCGGTGACTGGAAATTCAGCTCCGTGACGGCCTGTCCCAGCAGGTTCTGCCGTAATCGCCAGTGATGCACCATTGCGCGTTCTTCCCGACGCATCTTACGGGTAAAGGCGAGGCTGCTGCGCTGTTTCCGGCGCTCAGTCCGGCTGTGCTGCACCTCGGGGAACAGTTCGGCCTGAACATCAACCGGCAGCGGCAGCGGGCAGCACTCCCCGTGACTGGCAATCAGTGCATCGAGCGCCTCTTCCACCTGTTTAAGACTGCTCAGACGATGTTTCGGGTCCCAGTTCAGGCCGGGAATGCGCTGCGCCACGGTCGTGTTCATACGGCTGTTCCCGGTCAGCAGGCGCAGGAAAGTACGCACGTGTGGCGCTGCAGACAGACGAGCACCGCGCTGGCGGGCATTCTCCACGGTCATGATGGCCTGCAGCGCAGCCTGCCGGGCAGGCTGCAGGGTGACAAGGGAACGGGACGAAGGGATCATTGTGCGCCCTCCTGTTCCAGCGTACTGATGATACTGGCGCAGGAATATCCGTCAGTATCGAGACACGCTATCAATGCCAGCGTGTGGGAGATCAACTCCGGGTTAAATGCTTCCATGCTGCGAACAACAGAGAACGGCTGGCCACCACGTGTCACAAAGACGATCATCCAGCGCTCACTCAACTCTCCGGGGCTGCAGACAGCGACATCAAAATGGCAATGGGCCGGAGAAAAGCGGATCTGAACCGGGAAAAAACCGCCAAACTCACTGCGATATTCACCGTTCACGGACCAGCCTGACGGCAGATGCAGAACACGCATCACAGCATGGGTCAGCTCACGGCGAAAATCTTCACCGGCAGCGCGGTAATCTTCCAGCTCGTCGATGGACATGGTTTTCAGGACGTCCAGAGTCAGTAACGTTTTCATTTTCAGTCTCCTTATCGCCGCCCCGCAGGGCGGCGTCTCCGTTATCAGGCAGCGTGTGAAGTCGGTTCGTCAGTGTCCGGGGCAGCATGTGCATCGTCCGGCTTTGCGGCATCCGGGGACTGCATCCAGCCCGGTACCCAGCGGGAGCCGGAGAGCCATTGTTCCGCATGGCTGGCAGCATCACCCTTCTTCATTTTTTCGGCATCCGAGGCGGCTCCGGTCAGCCCGGCCTCCTTCAGCGCCGCCACAATCTGGGCCTTGCTGAGCAGCCCGAGGAAGTTATCCGCTGTCGGCTGCCACCAGTCGCGCAGATGAAATCCCAGCGCCGCCTCCACGCCATCGAGGTCACTGCGGCGGGTATGTCCACATTCACGGGTCTGGACACCGTCTACGGAACAGGCAGTACAGAAGGCCATCAGCGACATCAGGGTCTGTCCGTCGAGGGTAAAGAAGGTGGTGAAATCTTTCTGCCACCCCTCCGGCAGCAGGGCTTCCAGACGGGCTTTCTCCTGCATCAGATACCGCCATGCCTGACCTTCCTCTCCGGTCGGGGCTTCACTGGTCAGGCCGCTGTGATGCACCTCAAGGCGCAGGACGAACGGATGCCGGGTGGTGGTGCAGTAGTCAAACACGCAACTGCACAGCCGCCAGACCATCAGGGCCACGGCTTTCTGTGGCTGCTTAACCAGTTCGGCCTGAACCGCCAGTGTCCTTTCTGAAGACATTTTTTTCAGCAACGGTACGCTGATGCCCTCTGCCGCATCCGGGATACTGCGGGTGACCACATGTACGGCAGCCTGATCGCCACCGTGTTCCCCGACGTCAGAGACCGCCGTCTGGATCTTCTTCTGGACACCACGCTGGACGCAAAGCTCACCGTCATACAGACTGACCACCACGCCACAGGCCGCTTTCTGCTCCGGTGTCCACGCCCGAACTGACGCCGCATTTTCAATCTCATCAATCAGCACCTGAATCGCGGCTTCATACTCAAAAGTTTCTGTTGCCTCCAGCGTGGCGTACAGTTTATCAAGACGCTGCAGCTCCTCAGCGCTGAATTCCCCCTCCGGCGCCGGCAGCACCAGATAATGCTCGCGGTCATCGCCGTAGTTTCTGACGGATCCCTCACGAGCCAGTGACCATGACCAGCCTTCCTGTTGTTCGATGGCCAGCGCAGCCGCCGCCAGCTTCTCCTGAACCAGACGCTCAACCAGTACCCCGTCAGCCGTTCCGTCTCCCTCCTGGGCGCTGAACAGATCCTCACGCACCACGCCCCCGGCGGCCTCATACGCTTCACGACCGATAAACACGAAGCGGGAGTGGGTTACGGCGATTTCCGTATCCGTGATGGCCCGCTTCAGCAGGTGAGCGGGTGTGCTGCCGTATGAGGTTTTCACCTGGTCATACACCTGCACCTGACGTGCCGGGTCGCTCTCCAGACTCAGGGCCTGACACTGCTCCACGTCGAGTTTGTCCTCTGCCAGCAGGGTGATCAGTTCCGGGGCGAGGTTTGCCAGCTTCAGCATCCGCTGAACGTGACGGGCACTGTAGCCCAGCAGGTCCCCGATTTGAGCCGGGGTTTTCCCCTCTTCTGACAGGGTGCGGAACCCGCTGATTTGCTCTGCCGGATGCATGGCCACCCGCTGGTTGTTCTCGACCATCGAGGCAACCATCGCCAGGTCGTCACTGACACGCTTGGCGACAACGAGATACCCGGCATCGATGCGCTGCTCGCTGAGCAACTGTTGCAGGGCGGCAAGACGGCGGCCACCTGCAGCCACCCCTGACATACCGTCCGGCAGCGAGTGAACCACCAGATTCTGGATCAGGCCGATCGCCATGATGGAGTCAGCCATCTCCCGGACACTGTCAGCCGGATAGGGGATCGTGCGAACGTTCAGCGGGGATTTGACCAGCGCCGACAGCGGCACCATCTCAACCTGAGCAGCCTCAAGCGCGGCTTTCAGGGCGGCGGATTCGGCAGGGTTCACCGATTTTTTGCTGGTTTTAACCGGCGCTTTTGCTTTAGACTCGGTCACTGACATAATTGATTTCTCTCCGATATTGGTTAATGTCTGCCGGGCAGACCCATCTGCCCGGCACCTATTACGGCTTATTGCGTTTTGCGTAGTCCGTAGTCCCGGATGTAACGGTTCATCATGTCCTCGCCGCCCGGTTCAAAATTCCAGACGCGCCAGATCATGCTGCCGTCATCCTGATGACGGACGACAAGGCGAAAATGGGTCCCCTGGTCATCTTCAATCGCCACATTCTGATACTGCGCTGCGACAACCTGAGCCTGCTCGCGGGTAAACGTGCCATCCGGCAGGGATTCAAGCGGGGACAAAACGTTATGGTCCATGTGTTTCTCCTTTTCTGCCCCGCCTGAACGGGGCGTCTTCATCGTGGTTTAAAAGGGCGCGTCATCATCCATTGGTGGGAAATCATCCGGGAGTGGCTGAGGCGGTTGCTGAGACGGATCCGCATCCTGACGGCCTTTCTTACCGCCCTTCGCTTTCGGGGATTTAGCCGGGGCCTGAGCAGGTTGTGCCGGGGCGGCAGGACTCTGCGGCTGCGCGGCGCTCTCAGGCACACCGGATTCACGGCGGCCGCCGAGCATCTGCAGGGTGCCGTTCTGGCCGACCAGCACCTCGGTGACGTAGCGCGTGACTCCGGCATCGTCCTGCCAGTTGCGGGTGCGCAGCTGGCCCTCGATGTAGACCTGCGCGCCTTTACGCAGGTATTCACCCGCCACTTCCGCGAGCTTGCCGAAGATCACCACACGGTGCCATTCGGTGTTTTCGCGCATCTCTCCCGTCTGCTTGTCACGCCATGTTTCAGACGTGGCCAGCGTCAGATTGGCCACTGCGCCCCCGTTGGGCATGTAACGCACGTCCGGGTCCTGTCCCAGATGTCCGACCAGAATGACTTTGTTAACGCCACGTGCTGCCATGATGAATCTCCTTACTCTGTTGTTTTGTCTTTAAAAACCATCACCCGTTGAGTTGCCGGGGCCGCGGTTTTGACTTTGTGCGGGGACCTGCTGAACCTGCCCCCTGGTTGTTACCTTCACCCGTTTGAGAGCCGTTCGCCGCAAGGGCAAAGACGCCACGGCCTGACGCATCTGTCCGGGGCAGGACACAAAAGTTTTTGCGGTTCCATGCAAAAAGTTTTGTGGACTGTTCATTACACCCTGGACAGCCAATGCGACAGGTTGTGGCTATGTCAGCCCGGGCGAATGGACTCAATCGGGTGATTCGGGTACCAGGGGAAAGGAGCAGGCACCCGCCGCAACGACGGAACGCGCGGGCGCGAAACGGCGTTGCCCTGCAGAGTGCCGGCAATCCTTCGCCGGCACGGTGAAAGCGGCGCGACCGGAACGGTCGCAGCAAGCGCTGCCGTTGACACTGGACATCAGACACTAGCCGGCAGGCCCGAAACCGCGTAGCGGGTTCGGCGGAGCTTACCGCGTCTTTTCGCGGTTAGCGGAGTGTGGCTCGACGACTGAACCGCGCCAGCGGGTCAGGAGCCGAAGGTGGCCCCGGGGCAGATTGTGTGAAAAGAAAGTTAAACAGAGGAAGAGCTGCAGCAAGGTGGAGAGTACCGGTAGGTCTGGTCAGGTCAGGTCAGGACTGAGATTCTCCCTTCTCTTTTCTGTACTGAACAACGCAGTACCAGGCAGAAGCCAGGAAAGCGAAAACGGTGATCAGGACACGAAATTCGTCACCCGGCTCTTTCCCCTGCAGCATCAGCGTTATGATGATGCCGGCAACGATAATCCACGCCATGCCACTCCAGAGGCGCAGCTTATCCGCCACGACATTAATCAGAACAAAAGCAACGGCCAGGATAGCCCCCCACAGAGCCGGAACAGGCTGAAACGGAATAAAAAACAGATTAATACCGGTTAAAAGCGTCACGGCAGCAAACATCAGAGACATACGCACAGATTACCCTCTCTGGACACACTGAGAAAGAAAATCAATTCTGCTGATCATCGCCCGGTTTATTATATTCGGGTGCATTTGCGCGCGGCAGCTGCTGACTGTTCAGTCGATGTACGCGGAGCCGTTCATGGAAATATTCGCGCAGGTGTTCAGGCTGTTCCCGTTCAACAAGTTCCGGCTCGACGGGCTTGCTCATCCTTTCCTGCCAGGCGACAGCAGCGGCCACCTTATCGACGGCAACGTTGTCCTGCTCCTCTTTTGGAAAAGAGGCGATATTCCACTTTGACATATGTATCACCGGTCTGCTTTACAGGAATATATCCCTGATAATACGCGTATTCCCGGGCAACGGCGACTGACAACGGAGAGGAGAGTGCGCGGCGCCGGAGGCGCGGCGATGTATCTCTCCGGCAGGCGCAGCCTGCCAGGGTTTTGCGCGCGGGCTGACAGGTGCCCTCCGGCCCGGACGCCTGTCATCGAGCTTACTGATTACTGCCCTTTACCGCCCTGTAAGATGAAGTGCCCGCCGATGTAGACGGCACACTGGCAGGTCATGTAATAGCAGATTTCATCCATCACCTGGGCGGTGGTCAGTTCCCGCTGACCGGCATCGCGGCGGCGGGCATTCATCAGGGCTTTGTACTGTCGCAGGATATCGCGGCTTTGTGGTGCAAGTTTCATGTGCTTTCTCCTTAACCGGCGGGCTTCCCCGCCGGATAGTAATCAGTTGCTGAATACATAGCCTTCATGGAAGACATAGCCGCTGCTGAACAGATCCCGCGCGTAAGCCTCATAATCGAAATAGACGCGCAGGAATTCAGGCACCTCGTTTAACAGGCCGTGATCCTCCACAAAGCCATAAGCAAAATCCTCCTCGCTTTCAGCCTCGCCACAATACGCATCATCAAAGGCGTCATAGTCGCACTCGCCGGTATATTCCGCCCAGGCCACAAACGCGGCGGCGCGTCCTTCGTCCTGCGCCTGCCGGAATGCCTCGATAAACGCCCACTTAACAGAGGATTCAGAGGCAAACTGAGACGGGATCCCTTCCCAGTCCTGAAACATAAACTCGGGGTCATCCTCTGCGGCATGCAACGCCCGGCAGGCGTCATAAAATTCGTCTTCGTCGTCGAAATCGGTTAAATCAAACCATTTGCCAAAAATACTGCCGCCGTTGTACTGGTGATATGTGCCCACGTAGACGGCCGGAACGGTTACTGATGAATTCATTTTTTCGTCTCCCTGCGGGGCGGCATGGCCGCCCCGGTCGTTAATCAGTCCAGCGCGGCGTAAATGGCACTGCATTCCGGGTGAAGGGTAATGTGATTCCAGAGCTGGGCATCACGCAGCATATAAAGGCGGGTCAGGGCCGGATTACTGCTGTCATGATTTGCCGCCAGACGACGGTTAACGGCCAGCGATGTCAGAATAATGCCCGCTGCGTCGGCGCTCACAATGCGGTCAAACCAGTTTTCACTGTTGACCAGATGAACCCGGCCACAATCCGGCATCATGTAACCGCCGCCCTCTGGCAGCCGGATAAAGTGCCAGAACTCACTGCTGTATTCAGGCATCCATTGTTTCGCCAGCGCATACACCTGCAATTCTGCGAGCATGAAATCCGTGCCGAACAGGTACGGCATAAAAGACAGGCGGTCACACTCTTCAACATTCAGGACGGGGCGTGTTGTCACATACTGCATGGTAAAACCTCCGTAATGACATGGACTGCGGCACCGGGTTGTGCCGTGCCGACACGTCAGCCCGGCGGAAAGCGGAAGATGCAGGGGCGACACCGGAGGCCGCAGCGCAGATAAAGCGCGAAGCGGGTCTGGACGGTTTTCGAGCGAAACCTGAGCGAGAAAACGACGGGAAGAACGGCGAGCATCATAAAAAACTGCGACCGGGTGAGGATGGCGGCGTCAGCGCACCCTTGCATCTGCAGCGGCCGGGCTATAGTGAAGGCACGGCACAGGCCGCACACGGTACAGCGATAACTGAGGGTTGTTTTCACTCAAAAGGCCCGGAAACCGGGCCGGGTAGATGCTGAGCCGACAAGATGACATCCTTATCGCACCGGACCTCCTGCGCCAGCTGGCTGACAAGGGAGAGGTCCCCTTCTCCCCTGACATTCTGGCCCGCAACATCAGAGATCTGAAGGCTCGGGCCTCTCTGACCACGTCACTTAAAGCCCGGCGATCAAACCGACGGCGGACCGGATCGTCTCTGAAACGCAGCAGACCAGTGATAACCCCTGCGCCCTCAATGGTTTCCTGCCGCTCGTTAACCAGGATGAGCAGAACCAGGCAGAATCGTCTACCTGGATGGGGTCAGTTAAATTGATACTTGTTTTGTACAGAGACTACTGCATTGCGGCCTGACCGCTTTGCTACGTAGAGAAATTCATCTGCGCGTCTGAGTAACTCATTAATATCTTCACCGAAATATTGGGAAGACGCCACTCCTGCTGATAATGTCAAATGTCCCACAAAGGGAAAAATAGTGGTTTCAGTTTGCTTTCGGATACGCTCTGCAATATCAATTACTTCATCAGATTTTTTTTCAGGTATAACGATTACAAACTCTTCACCGCCAAATCGACAGATAAAGTCGTTTTCCCGGCATATTTCCTTCAAAAGAGTCGCAAGCTCTTGCAGCACCTTATCTCCAGCATCATGCCCGAATCGGTCATTTACTTGTTTAAAGTGATCTATATCAATTGCAATAATGTTTACTTGCTTTCCTGAGGAAATGGACTCATACATTTTCTCAAAACCGCGTCTGTTGTAGAGCCCTGTAAGTGGATCTTTTATCGCCTGCTCGCTGAAGGCTTTGAGTTTCGTCTGGGTTGATATTAAATTTTGTTTTACCGCCTCTTTGAGTTCCTGAGCTTCATAGTACCAACCCTTGATATTTTGTAGTACAGAAGGATCGCTCCGCTGGCTACTACCAGCCTTTACAGCATTTGCCAGCCGCTCCAGGGGAGTAGCGACTAGTGTACCAAGATATATCATTAAAATAGCGACAAAAAATACGACGAGGGTAATGAATCCAACGATCTTTTTTACCGAATGGTTGACTAACGCATCGACCTCCTTTTCACTTCCGGAAATCCAGATACTCCAGTCAGTTTGTCTTAGTCGTGCAAACCCAGCGACATAATCCCTATTATTATTAGCTAAACTGAGCTTACCACTTTGCGAGGAGTTAAGTTGATAATGAATTTCAGGGGAAATATTTTCAACAGTACCCACTGTATCAGGATCATGACTAAACACCACCATACCATTGCCATCGACTATTTTTATGTCAGTCTCTGGGGGATAAAAATGCTGACTTAAAATATCACTTAACATACTATGTTTTTTTAAATAAATTGTCCCGCCCATATACCCAAGATAAACCCCATGTTCAGAAAAAATAGGTTGTGAAAGAAAAACAACATAATTTCCGGCAGCCGAAATAAACGGCTCAGAAATGGAAGCTACCTGATTTTTTACAGCTCTGATACTGGCATCTGAAGTCAGTATCTTTCCAACTAAACCCAGACTTTCAGGCGAGGTTGCTCTTACAACCCTCTCGCTGTTAACAATGACAACTGAATTAAAAAAGCCAGACTGTAGCCTCAAACGATCCGCCTCACGTACTAGTTCGTCGGAAGCTGAAAGATCGTGGATCTGCCCAGAACTCCACCTCAGCTCACTTTGCGCAATCGTCAGGTACCGATCTGTAGTGTCGGCCAGCTTACGAGCGTATGCGATGTTATTCTGAACCGTACTTTCTTCTATGCTGTCTCTCTGAAACACAATCATTATGCATAACAGCATGGTTCCGGTAAGCACTACAGCGCCTGTAGAAAGGGCTGTAATGAGAGTACGAAGACGAATTTTGTAGTTATTCATGTGTTAAGATGATTGTTGTCAGCCTTTAACCGTCTACCACCTTTGCATGACCAGTATCTTTTTTCAATAACGGTATAAATTAAAAGTCTGGTTGTTTTCTGATTCTCATTGCCCAGCCTCAGTCTTAGCTATGAAAGGAGGCCTCAACATTACAAGTGGAAGCTAAGAGAATTCTCCCATAGCCACAAGCACATAGGGCAGCATTGTGCTTGTGGGGAGTCATATTTTCTGCTTATTTGATACTCTGTAGAGCTGGCGTAACACTGATACTTATCCAGTATGTTATTAATACAGTACAGCTGCACAAAGCCGCTACGAGCGAAAAGTGGTCTTTTGCTAATTTAAAAAAAGATAATTGGTATGCTTTGACTGGCCGTCCTACGAAAACCTCACAACAGGAAAGATAAGATGAAACAGGTCAGGATTTATACACTCAAAGATACACAGTCAGCAGAAATTTATTTTCACAGACACTGGCCCCGGCACATGGTCTCCCTTCCCGCTTTTAATATATATGTAAATCATGTCTATCTGGGGAATGAATGTCAGGTTATTGCAACAGTGACTTATCAGAAAGACGCTGATATACAGGCTATAAATCAGAAGTACATGAAAAGCGATGCGTTCATGTCTGACATGGAAGGTTTCGACATGTCTTCTATCCTCCGGGTGGATGAAATCAGCATTAAAGAAGCACTTTTCTGACACTACGACTTTCTTAGCCTGATGCAGGGAGATTCTTCACAATCAGTGAAATGAATAAACAAGAATTAACCTGCAATAAACGCGGGCGTAAGGCAAAACATCCACCAGTTCCGCTATTCGCTTTGAGTTCAATTTATGGATGTAATATACTTATTGGACCGCTCTGCGGATGATTCATAATCTGGCGTTTTTCTGAGCCTTTCGTTGAGCTGTCCGGTAACACAGATAAGTCTTTGCTGGCTGTGAGAAACAGAGATCGTAACGCGATTGTCGCGATTAAAGGTCCAGACCAAAGGGAGGGCACGTGTAAAGCAAAGCCTGCGTCCTCTACATCGTCGCTTTAACAGCAGTCCGTCATATGGCAGGCCGTTAGATATCTCGTTCTGAGCATTACCGACGCTCAGGTTTGTCACTCGCCACAGAAATACCAACATACATACCGATACCCCACATAAGCTGTGAAAGCACAAATATACACTGAGATATATCAACAATCAGCAAAGGAAGAAGAGCAACCGTCACGATCAATATCAGGCGGCTACCGAACTTCCGGCGCACAGGCTCAGCGGCGTCAACCGGGACTCCTGTATATCGCAGAACATGCCTTAAACTCGCGTTCATAACCACTCCACTCAAAACAAATACTCTGTACTTCAGTATATTACACTTTGCTAGATAACGGTTCTCCTGACATGACAAGATCCTTATGGATTTTAGTGACAGTATCAACGGTACTCTTTTGTCATGTGTAGGATTTCTGTGTTGTTGTAGCTTATGAGCGAAAGCAGAAGTCCAGGTTGACAGCCCCAGCCAGTGCCCATGGTGAAATCTGATATATCTCACCAGTCAAAGGTGATTCATGCCAGTAAAAAACACTGAACGCACGTAGACACCCCAAATGTAAGCTGACATCTCTTTATTTCTGACTTATAATTTTTAGAAGGTGATGGCGTTCCACCTTTCCCAACCGCCCCGTCCGGGGCTGATGACGCCTGATATGACTCTTGATTTTCAGGAGGTATGTCAGGTCGTCCCTAAATCCCATCGACCTGTCTGCTTCCCTTAACGGGGATATTCTTTTGATTAATGTATTTGGTCACCTTAATCCTGACAGCGACGCTGTCTGCACCGCTACCGTGACGGCGGGCTGGCTCAACCGGTGTAACCGTCCTGCCCGAGCCTGGCGGCCTGGTGAAGTGAACCCTGAGACACACTATATTTTTGAAGCTGCCACGCTAACCCTACCGCCCTTGCTTGATATCTCACTGAAAGATGAACCTGTATGGCTGGTCGATTTTACCGAACCGGCTCAGGGGCCTGCTGACCTTTTTCAGAGCAATATCATCGGAATTATCGATCATCACCGGCTGGGCGGTCTGATCACCCAATTGCCGCCAGAGGTCTGGATAAAACCGGCAGGCAGCAGCGCGACAGTACTCTGGCTACTGATGGATACAGAAATGCGCCGTACGATGCCCCCGGCCCACGCTATCCTGCTTCTTGGCGCGTTGCTCAGCGACACCGTTAATCTGTGCTCTCCCACCACAACACAAGACGATATCCGTTCCGCCACTGAACTCTGCGTCCTTTCAGGGGTAAAACGCACGGCTTTTGCCCGAGGGCTCCTGACAGCTAAAACCGATATCACCGGAATGTCTGCAGAGCAGCTTCTGCATAAAGACCTTAAAGCCTTTTCGCTCGCCGGTATGAATGTTCGTATAGCGCAACTGGAGGTCAGTTCACCTGACCAGGTCACCCCTCTGCTGGATGAATTGCAAAGTGCGATGGTGCAGTTGGCAGTCATGACGGAAGCCGGGCTTATCGTGCTGATGGTCACTGATATTCATACATGCTGTTCTTCACTCTATTTTGCCGGGCCGGAGGGTATCAGCGCGGCTCCATGTTTCGTAACGGGTATGGTAAGCCGGAAGAAACAGCTTCTGCCCTGGCTCGAACACCATCTCAGTCAAAGCCGGAGATAGCCATGAAAATCTACACACATGCACTTGTTCTTGTTCAGGGGAAAGAGGATGGCGTCCCTCTTCTCGCACTGGCGACAACACTGTCCAGTATGCTGCAAATGAAAATCACCATTGCTCATATCTGTAACGACTACCGGGAGATGAACTACATATCGGACAGTCTGATGAACGATGCCCTATCGAAGGAGGTTGTCCTGGCGAAGGCGCTGCTCAGCGAGCTGACATCGTCTGTAGCTGAGCAGGTTAATGCGAGAGAACTGGTCACCATGCGGCGATTCGAAGATGTACAGAAATGTATCAACGATACCGGCGCGGACCTGGTGATAGCTGGCCACCGGAACCGTTTTATGGGAGCACTGACGTCCCGTTCGGCTGAATACGTTAACCACCTGAACGTAGACGTTTTGATTAAACATATTCATGACTGAGCTACAGGAGAACTGTATGAATTTTCTACTTGAAAAAGTCACCGCCCGCGAAATTCTTGACTCCCGCGGTAATCCCACTGTTGAGGTGGATGCTTTTACTTCTGACGGGCAGATGGCGCGAGCGTCGGTACCGTCCGGTGCCAGTACTGGCTCAAGAGAGGCAACGGAGCGCCGCGATGGGGATACAGGTCGCTTCAGCGGGAAAGGGGTCCGTGATGCCATTAAGGCCGTGGAGACAGAAATCTACGACGCAGTCAGGGGAACCGATGTGCGGGAGCAGCGGCGCCTGGATAATCTGATGCGGGAACTGGACGGCACTGAGACTAAAAGCCGGCTCGGTGCTAATGCTATTCTGGGTGTTTCGCTGGCGGTGGCCAGACTGGCTTCTCAGGTCACCCGTCAGCCACTTTACCGCTATCTCGGCGGACTCAATGCCAGTCTTTTGCCGGTTCCGTGCATGAATATTATTAATGGTGGAGTTCATGCCCGTGGTCAGGGAGCCGATTTTCAGGAATTTATGATAGCGCCGCACGGTGCATCATCGCTGACAGAGGCCATTCGTCAGGGCAGTGAGGTCTATCAGGCTTTGCGCCAGATCCTTCTGTCCCGGAACCTCTCCGCTGCGGTGGGTGATGAAGGGGGATTTGCCCCGGCCGTATCTTCGAACCGGGATCCTCTGGAATTCATTGTTCAGGCCATTGAGAAAGCCGGCTACCGTCCAGGGGAAGATATCAGCATCTGTATGGACCCCGCATCCAGCGAATTTTACCGCGACGGGAAATATCACCTACGTACCGAAAACAGCGCCCTGAGCTCAGAAGAGATGACGGATTATTATGGTGAACTGATGAGCCAGTTCCCGATTGTCCTGCTTGAAGACGGTCTTGCCGAGGATGACTGGACCGGGTGGAAATATCTGCATAATACACTTGGCGGACGAGCGGAGCTGGTCGGTGACGACCTTTTCGTCACGAATGTGAAGTATATCCAACGAGGTATTGAAGAAAACCTTGCCAGTGCAGCGCTTATCAAACTCAATCAGATTGGTACGCTGAGCGAGACATTTGATGCGGTTTCACTGTGTCATGAAAACGGATGGGGTGCCTTTATTTCGCACCGCAGCGGTGAAACCATAGATACATTTATCGCTGATATGACAGTGGCGTTGCGTGCAGGGCATCTGAAAACCGGCGCACCTTGTCGTGGTGAACGCATTGAAAAATACAATCAGCTTATGCGCATTGAGCAGGAACTGGGTAGTGACGCGCGTTATGCAGGTATTAAGGCATTTGTTCGCCGTGGATGATCGAAATCATCACGGCATCTGAGGTGCGTATGCCGGCTGAATCCGGCATACATCCTGCTTCAGAATTTATATTCACCTTGTATGGGGAGATTCTCGTTGAGTCAGTTATTGGCAATTATGATTGGTGGCGCCACTGGTTGTGTCATCCGCTGGTTTTTGGGGATTAAGCTCAACAGTTTTTACCCCTCAATTCCGCCAGGGACGCTTATGGTTAACCTAATGGGGGCTTTTATCATCGGTGCCGCAATGGCATATTTTATGCGCCACCCCCAACTTGATCCTGCATGGAAACTGTTCATCGTCACTGGGTTGTGTGGCGGGCTGACCACCTTTTCAACATTCTCTGTGGAAGTCTTCTCATTACTGCAGACGGGAAATTATTTATCGGCGCTCACATCTGTATTGGTTCACGTCGTGGGATCACTGCTTATGACAGCGGCGGGATTTTATCTGATAATGTTACTCATATGAATGTTACAGCACAACCATAGTCGGATATAACGCGACTCGCAGGCTTTATGTACGCTGTTCAATGCCCACTTCTGGAATAGTGCGGGTATTATTATTTTGATTCACATTGAGCATCGGAACTTAGGTTTGACAATGATTGAATAACTAAAGTAGGGAGTTAGACTGACATATATTACAGGAGTACCATTGTCCACCGATGTTCTCTTATCGTCAAAAGCCGGCGGTGCTGGCTTCATATCCTAGTGCTGCCAGACGTACATCTGCCATTAATTAAATATCTGCCACTCCATAATATGTAGAAATTCTGCTTCTCTCTCTGTCCACTACTCACTAGCCATACAATGTAATTTGAGATATTCAGGAACACGATCAACCAATCGATTCAGCACACATCTATCATGTTCAGGGTCTGTCTCAGAAATGACTCAATGATTAATAGATGTGCTCAGTATTAATTTTCTCCAAAACAACAGGATGTGTGAGTAAGAAGGTCTTGGGTATAGCTCCGGTACTGACGGTGCAGATGGGACCGTGGTCCCAGGCAGCATTCCGGCGCTGACGGTAAAGGTGGGACCGTGGTCCCAGAGGCAGCATTCCGGCGCTGACCGGGAAGTTGGGACCATGGTCCCAGGCAGCATTCCGGCGCTGACGGTAAAGGTGGGACCGTGGTCCCAGAGGCAGCATTCCGGCGCTGACCGGGAAGTTGGGACCATGGTCCCAGGCAGCATTCCGGTACTGACGGTAAAGGTGGGACCGTGGTCCCAGGCAGCATTCCGGCGCTGACCGGGAAGTTGGGACCGTGGTCCCAGAGGCAGCATTCCGGCGCTGACGGTAAAGGTGAGACCGTGGTCCCAGACTGACAGGATGAAGGCCAGTTCTGATTTACTGGCCTGAGAAAAAAACTAAAGAGATGGGGTAAAATACAGGAAACAGGCAGAAGGATAAGGCGTGTCCATTTCAGGACTTAGGCTCTTCAAGCGCCTTGAGAATGGCTTCGATCTTCTCAATGCATTCCGCAGGAAGCCGGGACCTGTCCAGGTTCAGGACCACTTTATCGCCTCTGTATAATGCTGTTGCCCCCGGAGCAAACTGATGACGTGAGCTCAGATTCACTCTTGATGCAGGAGACTTTTTTAGTACCGATGTTAAAAGACTTATGACCTCTTCTGCTTCAAAGATTACACCCGCTTTCTTCTGATCGTGGAGAGTTGCGGCCTGCTGCTTCAGTAATTCTTCTTTATCTGCAAAAGCTTTCTGAAGGGCTTCACCTGAGCGGGCAGACAGTTCACCAGGATGAGAGAAAAGGGCGACAACGGATTTCGGGAGTCTGGCCGTATTGATACAGCGAGTAATTATCTTACGAGAGATGTTTTCCGCATCGGCAAGTGCAGAAATATTTCCGGCAAACTCATTCTGGAGACGGTTTGCATAACGCTGACCACGCTCATAAGCACTCGTAGGGCGATAATCGTTGCCCAGTCTGGACAATGCCGACATCTGCTCATCGTCCAGTTCACCGACCAGAATACGATAATCACTTTCTGTCAGGATAGCGGCCTTGCGTCGACGGCTGCCATCTGCAATTTCAATGATATCGGAAACCCGACGGCCAAAAGCCGGAGTCTGCTGACCGGTCAGTAAAAATGAAGGAATGAGATCATCCAGGGCATCTTCAGTCAGTAGTTCCTGATCGCGCTCGTTACCTGACCATACCCGGGAAGCGGTTTCAACAATATCTCCCCGGAGCACCTCCAGGGTAAACTTCACTTCCCGACCACACACCGGTAACGTAATTGCATTGCCACGAGCCATAGCCCCTACACGAGCAATTAACGAATCCACCATCGGTGCAGCTGGCGCTGACGTGTCTTCAGCTGCCTGAGTATTTGCTGTATGTCTTGGAATGACAGGTGCACGCTTCATTATCTAATCTCCCAGCGTGGTTTAATCAGACGATCAAATATTTCATTACAAACAGGTTCCCAGATTGAAAGAGCATTTCGCCATGCGCCGGTCGAAGAACGTTGATCAATAGCCTGTTCGAAAACGGTTCTCATGCGGATCTGGCCTTTACCAACTTCATCGGTTTCACGTACCACATTTTTCAGGACCATGCTTCCCCATGCATCGCGAATTTGTTCTTCCATCCACGGTGACTGCGAACCATTGTTATTACTGTATTTGGTAAGCAGAATACGGACATCCGGCTCAAAGCCTTTAAGATCCACATTCCTGAGCAGATCACGAAGCATATCGAAAAACTGCAGTGCAGAAGTGTAATCGAACAGCTCTGCCGGGGTGGGAACAATCAGCACATCAGCAGCGCATACGACATTAATCGTGCCAATACCGAGGTTCGGTGCGCTGTCGATAACAATCACGTCATAGTCATGAGCAACCGTTTCAATGGCAAGACGGAGCATCAGGTGCGGGTCAGTGGGCAGTTTTCCTTCATCAAATTTGCCCATTAGCTCAGTTTCAATGCGATGAAGTGCCAGGCAGGACGGAATGATATCAAGGCCAGGCCAGCAGGTGGGTTTTATCGCATAACTGGCGTCATCCTTTTCACCAAGATAAAAGGGCAGGAGAGTATCTTCCGCATGTATATGAAGATCGGGCACCCATCCGTGATACATCGAAGCTGTGCCCTGAGGATCATTACCCTCGACAAGCAGAACGCGTAACCCTTTCAGGGCCAGGTCCTGAGCCAGGTGAACAGAAACGGAGGTTTTGTAAACCCCCCCTTTATGAGCAGCAACGCCGATCACTGGTGGAAAAGCATCTTCTGCACGCCGCAGTCGGGTACCGAACACGTCCCGCATATGATTGATTTGTTCGATGGTATAACCAACACGCTGTTCAACTCTGCCACGGGTTTCCATATCCGGGTGGGGTAACCGGCCGGCTTTCTCTGCATCCCTGATTGCCTGAGAAGAAACGCCAACCAGATCCGCCGCTTCACCTATTCTCCAGCGGCGTGTGATCTTCCTGGCTTCCGGACTGTCGTCATTAAACTGCGCAATGGCAATAGCCTTCGTCATTTCATGTCCAGCAGTAATGCACTGGTTAAGTGTGTCCATCAGTCCCATTCTGAGCATCCTTTAATCATCGCTTTGCATTATTTTATTAAATCTTGGAATTTTTTGCAAAGCAACAATAAAATCGCAAAGTCATATGAAAATTGCAAAGCTGACGGTGATGAAGGCAATAAACCGGAGAAGAGGGAGTAAATCACATACCGTAGTAAATATTTCTCACTGCCGCTCGCCGCAGTAAGCGATCTCACTACGTGAGATCGCGGCGAGGAAGCGGAAAAGTACAGAGGCTGCACAAAGCACTAACGCTACGATGCCAGCTATTTCTCCGGATCAGTCTCTCTTCATGAAATTGACTGTGATATGTAAAAAATTGACTATGGTATGAAACTGAAAGCCGGAGACTGGTTAACAACAAAAGAAGATCCTACATATCGCAGTCAATATTTAATGTTGAATCAGGGAGCGTTACTCACGTGGTACTCAGAAAATCTTTGTAGGACCCAGAATGTAGTGTGGAAGCATATGGTCGGGGATAAGCGTTATTCATTGCTTCGATCCAGTAATTGATCCCAAAGAGATCATATTGAGATCCTAAAGAGATCCCCGGATCGCTGCAGCAGGCGCCGTGACTGGCCTGAACGTCATACTGGATCGACTATGGAATGTAAAATGTTGACTGCTGTATGCAAAATCTAATACTGTGATATGCAACGGTATTTACTGAGGTATGTATATCCGTTGACTGCGATACGTATAACGACATTCTTTTGTGGATAACCGTTGAGGATCAAG